>DASSFA010000339.1:0-8180 GCA_035694895.1 Rhodanobacteraceae bacterium
CTCATAGGGCGCATCCGCCGTGCCGTTGCATCGCCGGGCCGTACCGCCGTCGTTGCGCACGTAGTAGGTCGTCGCCGACGCGGTCGCGGCGATCGCGGCCGCGCAGCAGAACATCAATGCGCCCGCAAGAAACCGCAGTGCCATCATGGCTTGGTCCTCCCTGCAAATCGCCCGTGTCGGTCAGCGCGCCGCCGCGCCTCGCGCATACGCCGGCGTGCGCGGAGGCGGCATCGTGCCAAGGTCGTCGCCCTTCGCCCGCCATGGCCTGATCGCACCCTGGCCATCCAACCTGCGCTCCCATTCCAGCGAGGTGCGCGCGATGAAATCCAGATCGTCGTATCGCGGCTGCCAGTCGAGCAGCTGGCGGATGCGCCGCGCCTCCGCGATCAGCGTCGGCGGATCTCCGGGACGACGCGCGCACTCCATGCAGGGCACGGGTTTGCCATGCGCACGGCCGACCGCATCCAGCACTTCGCGCACCGAATAACCGTGGCCGTAGCCGCAATTGAGCGTGGTGGATTCACCGCCTTCGCGCAGGTAGGCCAAGGCATCCAGGTGCGCGCGCGCGAGATCGGAGACGTGGATGTAATCGCGCACGCCGGTACCGTCCGGCGTGTCGTAATCGGTGCCGAAAATCGAAAGTTGCGGGCGCTTGCCGAGCGCGGCCTCGCAGGCCACCTTCAGCAGCAGCGTGGCATTGCGCGTCGACTGGCCGATGCGGCCTTGCGGATCGCATCCGGCGACGTTGAAGTAGCGCAAGGCAACGTGTCGCGGACCGCCGGCGGCGGCCAGGTCGCGCAGCATCCACTCGCTCATCAGCTTGGAACGTCCGTAAGGATTGATCGGCGCCGGCGGGGTGTCCTCGCAAGCGCAGCCATCGGGCGGGTTGCCATAGACCGCCGCCGTCGAGGAGAACACGATCTGGCCGACTCCGGCCTGCGCGCAGCATTCCAGCAGGTTGCGCGTGGCGCAGGTGTTGTTGCCGTAATAGCGGAGCGGATCGGCGACCGACTCCGGAACGATCGTGCGCGCGGCGAAATGCATCACCGTGTCGCAATCGTGCTGATGCAACAGACGCGACACCAGGGCGCTGTCGCCCACGTCGCCGATCACCAGTTCGGCGTCCGGCACCGCTTCCGCGAAACCGGTGCTGAGATTGTCCAGCACGACGACACGCTCACCCGCCTCGATCAATTGCAGCACCACGTGGCTGCCGATGTAACCGGCGCCGCCGGTCACCAGAATCGTACCCTGCTTCCGCATTGGCTTCCTGCCCTGGACAAATGTGGATTGGCGCTTCCCGCGCGTACCAAGGGTGACTCCGATTTCGTTTGCATGAGGTGAACGGAAGCGGATGGCGGACCGATCCATGCGTCGCAACGTGAATGGACGCCTATCCGTGACGCGCGTTTCATGCATCGTTGATAGATCATCCCGCTACAATGCGTAGCGGACTCGCAAGGAAGCCCAAGTCCATGCCCAGCATCGTTCTGCGGCGCGCGCTGGCCCCGCCCCTGCACCTGGCGTCTTTCTGGTCGGGACATGCGATGCGGCGCGCCCGTTCCGTGCGCCGCCCGCGCATCCTGATGTATCACAGCGTCGGCCACGAGGACGTCTCGGTCCGGCAGTTCCGCTGGCAATTGCGATTGCTGCGCAACACCTTCGACGTGGTATCGCTGCCGCGACTGGTGGATCGGCTGGTGGCGGGCACCGCCAACGGCGAGGAAGTCGCGCTCACTTTCGACGACGGCGTGCGCAACCATTACAGCGTGGTGTGGCCGTTGCTGCGCGAGGCGCGGGTGCCGGCGACATTCTTCGTCTGTCCAGGGCTGATCGAAAGCGGTGCCTGGCTGTGGAACACGGAACTGCGCACGCGGCTGGTGCTGCTCGCCAGGACCGAGCGCGCGCGACTCGCGGAACGCGTCGGCTGCCCGCAGTCGTCCGACCACGGCATGGTCGACTGGGCGAAGCATCTTCCGCTGCAAAGACGGCACGAATTCGAAGAGCAGGTGCGCGCGCTGACACGGGAATTCGAACCCACCGACGCACAACTGGATCGCAATGCGCCCATGAGCTGGCTGCAGGTGCGACGACTGGACCCGGCGCTGGTCACCATCGGCTCGCACACTTCGACGCATCCGATCCTCACCACGCTGGCGCGCGACGCGCTGGATGCGGAAATCGCCGAAAGCCGGATAGCGCTGGAGCAGCATCTGGGCCGCAGCGTGGATCTGTTCTGCTATCCCAATGGAGCGAACGACGCCACCACCCGCGACGTGGTGCGCGGCGTGTATCGCGCCGCGCTGTCCACGCGTCAGAACGTGGTCACCCGCGAAGCCGACCTGTTCGCGCTGCCGCGCGTGCCGGCCGGGCATCGCAACAGCTATTTCGTGCGCAAGTTGCATCGGCCCACGGCGTGAGGACACGCATGATCGCCGATTCGAAAGTGCTGATCCTGGACGGCCATTCCAAGGCCGCCGCGGAATCGCTGCTGGCGTTGCCGCGCACCTGCGAACTCCACGTGGCGGCCGGTGAACCCGATGCGCTGGTCTTCGCCTCCCGCCGCCCGACACGCAAGCTCGTGCAACCGGCCACGGTGGATGCATTTCGCGAGTGGGTATGCGCGCTGGACGGCAACGAGCATTACGACCTGATCCTGTGCTGCACCGAAGCCTCGCTGCTGGCTCTCAAATCCGAAGCGCTGGATCCGGCCCTGCGCGCAAAAATGATCCTGCCCGGCGAGGCGGCGCTGGATATCGCGCTGGACAAGCAGCGCACGTCCGACCTCGCCGCCGCGCTGGGCATCAGGACGCCCCGCGGAGCCATCATCGCCAAGATCGAGGACGCGCCCGTGACGGTCGCCTATCCCGTCGCCGTGAAGCCGCTGCACAGCAAGGTGCTGGTGGACGGGCACGTGATGGCATTCAGCGTGCGCCTGTGCAATACGCCGCAGGAGCGCCAGGAAGCCCATGCCGCGATGCTTCCGTTCACGCCCGTCGTGGAGCAGGAATACTTTCGCGGCCGCGGAGTCGGCGTGGAATTGCTTTTCGAGCAGGGCCAGCCGCGTTGGTGCTTCGCGCACGAGCGCATCCACGAGCTGCCCGTCACCGGAGGCGCCAGCAGTTACCGGCGCGCGATCGAACCGCCGCCGCAATTGCTGAAAGCCGCGACGAGGCTGCTGGCGCATCTGCGCTGGCACGGCGTCGCGATGGTGGAATTCAAGGTCGCCGCGAACGGCGATTACCGGCTGCTGGAAGTCAACCCGCGGCTATGGGGCTCGCTGCCGCTGCCCGTGGCGGCCGGCGTCAATTTCCCGCTCGGCCTGCTGCGGCTGGCGCGCAACGAAACGCTCGGGGAGCAACCGCATTATCGGCGCGGCCTGTGCCTGCGCGACCTCGGTGCCGACCTGCAATGGTTCGGCCAGGCCTGGCGCTTGCGGCGCGATCCGCTGCTGGTGAAGCCGCTGCAGGCGGACGATTTCCTGGGCCTGGCGCGACCGCTGCTCGGTCGCGAACGCTGGGATCTGTTCCGCTGGCGAGAACCGCAAATGTGGTGGCGGCTGACCCGCACGCAATTGCAGCACGTCCGCACCTTCCTGCAGCGCAGGACGGTGACGCGCGCGGCCGCGGCAAACTGGCGCAGGATGCGTGAAGCCTGGCGGGAACGGCGGCTGCAGCGGGTACTGGTGCTGTGTTACGGCAACATCTGCCGCAGCCCGGTCGTGGAGGCCTTGCTGAAAAGCGCCACCAACGACATCGAAGTCATCTCCGCCGGCTTCCATGCACAACCGCAGCGCGCGAGCCCGTCGGTCTGGAGCGCGGTGGTCGAGCACGTCGCCGGCGTGAAACTGGACGGGCATCGCTCGCGCGTGGTGGACGAGGCGCTGATCGCCTGGGCCGACCTGATCATCGTCATGGACTCTGCCAACTGGCGCATGCTGGAGCGAACGCATCCTGCGGCGATTTCAAAGGCGGTACTCCTGGGCGTGGCCGCGCAAGATTCGCATCACGTCGAAATCGCCGACCCGTACACGCTCGACGAAACCGGCATGCGTCCGATCGCCGCGATGCTGAGGCAATGCGTGGACGACCTGGCCCGCCAACGGAGTGAAATCGCGTAATGGTGATGATGGACAACCAATCCTCGCCGCGCGTCGCGCACCCGCGAGGGGGGCGCCCGGAATGGAATGCTCCGGAGGGGGCCCATGCACCGGCGCCGGTCGTCTCTGTGGTGACGCCCACCTGGAACGCCGCCGAGACCATCGCCGAGACCATCGCCAGCGTCGCCGCGCAGAATTGGCGCGAGTTCGAGATGATCGTGGTCGACGACGGCTCGACCGACGCGACACCGATGCTGCTCGCCCAGCACGCGCGCCGGCATCCGTGGATCTCCTGGTGCATCCAGGCCAATGCCGGGCCTTCCGCGGCGCGCAACCTGGCGATCGCGATGGCACGCGGCGAATTCATCGCGTTCCTGGATGCAGATGACGTGTGGGCGCCCAACAAGTTGTCACTGCAGGTGGCTGCATTCGAGCGCAATCCCGGAGCGGCCTTCGTCTACACGGATCAGCGCGATTTCTGGCCGGACCACGAGCGTCGGGTCACGCTTTTCCAGCAGAAGCAGCCGGCACGCGGCAACATCCTGCGCGCGCTGTTCGAGCGCGGCAATTTCATCCTCACCTCCACCGCGATGGTGCGCAAATCCGCCCTGCAGGCGATGAACGGCTTCGATCCCGGCCGGCGCATCAACGAGGACGTGGACTTGTGGTTCCGGATGGCCGAACGATACGAATTCGATTACGTGCCGGAAGTGCTCGTGCGCCGGCGGATGCTGCCCAACAGCCTGATGCATTCCAATACCATCAACGTGTGGCGCAGCGACCTGGAACTGATCGACCGCTGGGTGCAGCGGCGGCCCGATCTGTTTCCACCGGACTCGCCGTGGGTCCATTACCGCCGCGCGCTGACGTGGTCGAGGCTGGCCAACCAGCACTTGCATCGGCGCGCCTTCGCCGAATCGCGCCATGCCTTCCTGCAGGCCATGCGGCATGGCCGCTTCGATCCCCGCACGCTGGCGCGCGGCCTGGCTGCCTGTGCGCCGCTGGCCGCGGACCTGTATTGGGCGACCAAAACCGCATGCACGCGCATGCTGCGCGGCGAAGGCGGCGCCCTCGCGCAACGGGTTTGAGGAGGCTCAAGCCACCCGCTCGTGCTGGAGCGGCACCGTCACGGTCGAACGTGAATGCTCCGATCGCGCCGGTGCCGCGGGAAAGACATCACCCAGCAACCAGGTGATCACCGTCTCCAGCAACCGCTCGCGGTGGGCACGCGCAAAATAGGTGTGATCGCAGTCGGGCCAGTAGTGCAGTTTCACGCTGGGATTGCGCGCGGCCGCGCCGAACGTCCAGCCGAACTGGCGAGCGTCGAGGAAATAGTCGCCGATTCCGCCGCTGTAGATGCACAGGAACCGCACGCCGCGCGCCAGCAACGTCGTCATCTGCGCGCGCGCCTCTTCAAGCGGCGGCCAGTTGCGAAGATCCATCGGACGATTGCTCTCGCAGGCCTGTTTGCGTTTGAGCAGGCGACGCGCCGCAAGACCGACCCAGTGCCGGGGACCGCGCCGCAACGCGGCCATGGCGCACGCCAGGCGAAACCAGGGCCCGGCGTAGCACATGCCGTCGAGCATCATCACGCCGACCACCCTTTCGTCGGAAAGCGCCGCGATCCAGCCCAGATCGGCGGCACTGCATATCCCGCCGACTGCAAAACGCGCACCGCGCAGGTTGGCGCCGAGATGCTCGAGCGCAGCCAGCGTCGCCTCGCGATAATCGAGCCCGGGATCACGCGGCGATTCACCTACCCCGGGCAGGTCGAAGCGGAACGTACGCAGCCCGGACGCGGCCAACCGCCTCGCCAGTTGCACGTGCAGGCGGAACGGACCTGCGCGCGGCACCAGGCCGGCGTTCGGCAACACCAGGATCGGTGCGTCCGCGGGCAGACCGGCTCCGCTGAGGATGCCGATCAGCCGCGAGTCCGGTCCGAAGCGCACAATCGTTTCCATTTCACGGCTCCAATCTCGCCAATTCCCGTCCCAGCTCGGCGATCAGCGCCCGCAATTGCGGCGACAGGAACAGCGTCGCATCCATGCGAGTCTGGCCATCGAAGCGCGGCGTGCCGGCGGGCAGGACGAACATGCGCCTGGCCCACTCCGGCGTCCCGGTCGCGTTCCGCAGCACGGCCCAGATCGCCGCGCGCGCTCCGGGCGCGATTTCGGAAAGCCGCAACGCACTGACGCCGCGGCGCCACCCTGCGGACACGGGATATCCCATGAGCTGGCCGTCCGAGGCTTCGCCCGCCCCGGCTCCGTGCGGGTAGCGCTCATACGACACGCGCTCCTTGCGGTCGGCGGACTCGAGCTCGGCCAGCCAGGCCGCGCCATCCACCACCGGGTCGCACAGGATGAGCGCGTCGATCGGGTTCCGCAGCGCCCAGTTGCAAACCGCCAGTGCGGCGCCGCGCCATGCCATCACCGCGACGCGGGTGAGGCCGGCGTGTTCGCGCAACCGCGCTACCGCGACATCGAGATCGGCGCATATCGCGGCAAGGTCATGGGCCTCGCCATCGCCCTCCGAGTCGCCGGTGCCGTAGTAATCGAAGCGCAGGCAGGGCAATCCCTGTGCGGCAAGCACGCCGGCGATTTCAAACATCAATCGCCGGCTGCGCGGCTGTTCGGAAAGCAGCGGCGGCGCCACGACCACGCCCACCTTGGCGCGTCCCGGGGCATGATGCATGGCGGCATACAGGCGACGCCCGGGCGGACCGAGCCAGAGCGGCTCCCAGTCCACCGTCTTCTCGAGGCGGCGCGCCGGATCGGCCCGTTCGGCGATATCAGCCAGCATGTGCCAACCCCAGTGCGATCTGCATGCGCCGCCACGTCGATGCGGCAGCTTCCGTCTGGCCCGTGGGTTCGGGCAATTCGGCCGCCAGCATCGCGAGCGTGTCCGTGGTGATCTTGAACAGGTTCAGGCGCGCGCCGGTGTCGCGCTGCACGCGCGCGGCCATTTCCACCGCGAGCAGGGAGTGCCCGCCCAACTCGAAGAAGTTGTCCTCGGCTCGCACCTGCCGGACCCCGATCACGTCCCGCCACACCCCGGCGAGGTAGAGCTGGCGGGGATCGGAAAGCGGCGCGGCCCCGCCCGGTTCGATGGCGGCCTGCGCGCGCGCCAACGTCGCGCGGAATGTCGGCGCCAGCGAGGGCTGCTCGATCAGCGAATCGTGATCGCCGGTCATCTGGATCACTTCCAGATCCACTCCGGTCTTTTCCCAGCCCAGCGCATAGGAAGCAGCCATTTCCGGCGGATGTTCGGCGGCGCGGAACAGCGTGATCTTGCCCGCGTAGGGTGGCGGCACGTAGCTGTAGTACGCACGCTGGTGGCATTGCCACAGCAGCCGGTAGCGCAGCGCATGCGGCAGCGCGCGCCCGGTTGCGCGCGCCCAGCGCAGGCGCACCGCATCGCTCAGCCACAGGCTGCGCCAGTAGGTGAACTCGGCGATCCACGCGCGGAACTTGCGCAGATCGGTCCGGCGCAGGCGCTGCAGGCGACCGCGCCAGCGCCGACCCACTTTCTGCCACGAGCCGGCCCGCTGGAGTTCGAAATGATGGTTGCCCGGCCCATAGGTATCGAACAGCGCGAGCAAGGCGATCTGCTCGCCCTGTTCGTGCAACTGCCGCGCAATTTCATAGGCGATCATGCCGCCCATCGAACGGCCGGCCAGGAAATAGGGCCCGTGCGGCTGCAGCGACCGGATCTCCGTGCAATATCGCGCGGCCATCGCGGGCAGCGACTGCAGCGGTGGCGTGACGCCGTCCAGGCCGACGGCCTGGATGCCGTAGCACGGCCGGTCCTCGCCCAGCGCGTTCGCCAGCGGCTTGTAGTCGAGCACGTTTCCGCCGACCGCGTGCATGCAGAACAGCGGCGGCAACGTGCCGTGCGGCTGCAGTGGAACCAGCAGCGCCCAGGGATCCGCGGTGGCGGCGACCGCTTTGCGCGGACTGCCATCTTCGACCGCCCCGGCGGCGCGAAAAGCCGCGGCTTGTCCGGCAATGGTCGGCGCGGTCAACAACGTCGAGAGCGGCAGATTCACGCCGGTCAGTTCCTGCGCGCGCTGGAACACGCGCAC
>DASSFA010000340.1:0-9689 GCA_035694895.1 Rhodanobacteraceae bacterium
GGCGCGCCCCGGCGCGCTCCTACAACGCTCGAAGGGGAACGCATGAACATCGCAACCGACACGACCGCGCCGGCGCCGATGCCGGAATACCCGCAGCTGTTCGGCCACCCGCGCCCGCTGTGGATGTTGTTCATGACCGAATTCTGGGAGCGATTCGCGTTCTACAGCGTGAGCTGGGCGCTGGCGCTGTACATCGTCGCGCAGTTCTACCACGGCGACCCGGCCGGACAGGCCTGGGCAAGCGGCATCTTCGGCGCCTACACCGCGCTGATCTACGGCACGGGCATTTTCGGCGGCTGGGTGGCCGACAAGCTGATCGGCTACCAGCGCACGATCCTGCTCGGCGCAGCGGTGATGGCGGCCGGATTGTT
Source organism: Rhodanobacteraceae bacterium (assembly GCA_035694895.1). GTDB lineage: Bacteria > Pseudomonadota > Gammaproteobacteria > Xanthomonadales > Rhodanobacteraceae > 66-474. The sequence goes on from DASSFA010000340.1 coordinate 372, forward strand.
TGTCCTGATGGTGCCCTCGCCTGCGATGCTGCTGCTCGGGCTCGCGCTGGTGATCGTGGGCGATGGCCTGTTCAAGCCGAACATCTCCTCGATGGTCGGCCAGCTCTACGGTCGCGACGATCCGCGCCGCGACCGCGGCTTCACGCTGTTCTACATGGGCATCAATGCGGGTGCCCTGGCCGCGCCGCTGCTGACAGGCTGGCTGGCGGCCCATTTCACCTCGACGCCAATGGAACAGAACTACCGGTTGGTGTTCCTCGCCGCCGGCATCGGCATGGTCTTGAGTCTGCTGTGGTTCTGGTTCGGACGGCGGCAACTGGGCGGTATCGGCCGGCCTGCGGCGGGCGCGGAGAGCCTCATGCGCGTGGCATGGGTGTTCCTCGGCGTGGTCGTCGCGGTGCCGATCGTGTTCCTGCTGCTGTCGAAGGTGGGCGCCGACGGCCTGCAATGGTTGCTCGGGATCCTGTTCCTGATCGTCGCGGCGATGCTGCTGGTGGAAGCCGCGCGCCACGACCGCGTGCAGACGCACCGCGTGATCGCGATGCTGATCATCTTCGCCTTCAACATCCTGTTCTGGATGTTCTATTACCAGCTCGGCACCTCGTTCAACTTCCTCGCCGAGAACCTGGTGGACCGCAACCTGTTCGGCGGCTGGGTGTTTCCGGTGGGCTGGTTCCAGTCGGTGAGTCCGCTCACCATCATCCTGCTGGCGCCGCCGCTGACCCTGGTGTGGGGCTGGCTGGACAAGCGCCGCATGGAGCCTTCGATCCCGCGCAAGTTCGGCTTGGGCCTGGTCTTCAACGGCCTCGGTTTCCTCGTGCTGATGTTCGCGCTGTCGAAACTGCTCGGCGCGAACGGGTTGATCCCGTTCTGGCCACTGGTCGCGACCTATGCACTGCAGACGCTCGGCGAGCTGTGCCTGTCGCCGATCGGGCTTTCGATGGTGACGAAACTTGCCCCGCCGCGGCTGGTGGGCTTCGCGATGGGCGGCTGGTTCCTGTCGCTCGCGGTGGGTGGCAATCTGTCCGGATTGTTCGCGACGCGCGTCGCCGGCACCGGCGGGATGACCGCGGCTTCCGCGCTGTCGGGCTTCACCTTCGGCTTCTGGTTGCTGATCGGCGCGGGTGTGCTGCTGCTCCTGATCGCGCCACTGGTGAACCGCCTGATGCATGGCGTCCGCTGAGCGCGCGCGGACGCGCAATCGGGAGGATCAGAGCGCAGGCGAAGCGGCGTGGTGCGCCATGATGCCGGCCATCAACGCCATGCCGCCGAAGATCAGGAACAGCACCACCAGCGCGAAGGCGACGATGATCGTCACGCCGTTGATCACGAAGTAGAGTTTCAGGCGGTTCTGCGCGATCACGAAGCTGGTGGAGTCGCCGCTGATCGCGGCCTGCTCCACGCCGGAAGCGGCCTGGAACAGCAGCACGCCCAGCCAGATCGGCAGCCAGGCCCAGATGATGCCGACTATGCTCAGCGCGCCGAGCACGCCGGAAACGATCGAGAGGATTCCCAGGAACTTCATCCAACCGCGGCCCGATGCGAGCGGCGCGGCCAGTTCACGCACGATCTGGTTGCGGTCATCCATCTGCTTTCCCCGCGCGGACGGTGATGCGGCGCAGCCTAGTGCGGGCGGGCCGACCCGGCAAGCAGGGGTTAGAATACGGGTTTGGAATTCCGGTACGGAGGTTCGCATGAGCGCCCAACCCAATATCGGCATGCAGCCGACCACGTTCGCCAACCCTATGGGCGTGGACGGTTTCGAGTTCGTCGAGTTCGCCGCGCCGGACGCGAAGCTCCTGCACGCGCTGTTCCCGAAGCTCGGCTTCACCGCGGTGGCGAAGCACAGGAGCAAGGCGATCACGCTGTACCGCCAGGGCGAGTGCAATTTCCTGGTCAACGAGCAGCCGGATTCGTTCGCCGCCGATTTCGCCGCCAAGCACGGCCCGTGCGCCTGCGGCTTCGCGATCCGCTTTACGCGTCCGGCGAATGAAGTCCGGAACGCCGCGCTGAACAACGGCGCCGAACCGATCGCCAGCAAGGAAAGCACCAAGGCCGTGGATGCTCCGACCATCGTCGGCATCGGCGGCTGCATGCTGTATCTGGTGGATCGTTACGGCGAGGCGGGAAGCGTGTTCGACGATTACGAATGGCTGCCCGGGGTGGAGCGCAAGCCGAAGGGCTTCGGCCTCACCTTCATCGACCATCTGACGCACAACGTGCGCTTCGGCAACATGAAGAAGTGGGCCGACTACTACGAGCGCCTGTTCAACTTCCGCGAGATCAAGTATTTCGACATCAAGGGCGCCAAGACCGGCCTCGTGTCCAAGGCGATGACGGCGCCGGATGGCATGGTGCGCATCCCGCTCAACGAGTCGTCCGATCCGAAATCGCAGATCAACGAATACCTGGACGAATACAAGGGCGAAGGCATCCAGCACATCGCGCTGTTCACCGACACGGTCTACGACACGGTGGAAGCGATGCGCAAGGCCGGCGTGGAGTTCCTGGACACGCCGGATACCTATTACGACGTGATCGACGTGCGCGTACCGGGCCATGGCGAGGACGTGCCGCGCATGGCGCGCAACAAGATCCTGATCGACGCCGACCAGGAAACCAGGAAGCGCCTGCTGCTGCAGATCTTCACCCAGAACGTGATCGGCCCGATCTTCTTCGAAATCATCCAGCGCAAGGGCAACGAAGGCTTCGGCGAAGGCAACTTCCAGGCGCTGTTCGAATCCATCGAGCGCGACCAGATGAAGCGGGGAGTGTTGTGATGAGTGGAAGCCTCTCCCGCCGTTCGCCCTGAGCCCTTCGACAAGCTCAGGACAGGCTACGCCGTAAAGCGGCGGAGTCGGCTTTTGAACCCCTCTCCCGTCGGGAGAGGGGCAGGGGTGAGGGTTCGGGATGCCGGAGCGGATCAATCCACCATTACCGACCCGAACGCTGGAACATGCGCGCGTCCTGCGCCAAACAGGAACGGACGCGGAACACAAGTTGTGGCAGCGACTGCGCGCCGGCCAGTTGAGCGGTTTCAAATTCAGACGGCAATATGCGATACCGCCTTACATTGTGGATTTCGCATGCCTGAAGGCGCGAGTCATTGTGGAACTGGACGGTTCGCAGCATGGTGATGAGCAGGACGCAACGCGAACGCGCTCCCTGGAAGCGCAAGGCTTCAAGGTCGTGCGATTCTGGGACAATGATGTCTTGCGTGATACGGACGCCGTGCTCGAGGCGATCTTGAGCGCCGTCGAAAACCGAACCCTCACCCCCACCCCTCTCCCCGGAGGGAGAGGGGCTTCAAGAGCAAAGCGCATGAGCAACGGCGAAATTACCGAAGCACAACGCGAACGCTACCTCTCCGGCTTCGGTAACGAGCACGCGACCGAAGCATTGCCGGGTGCGCTGCCTGTCGCCCAGAACTCGCCGCAGCGGGTGGCGTACGGCCTGTACGCCGAGCAGCTTTCGGGCACGGCGTTCACGGCGCCGCGGCACGCGAACCGTCGAAGCTGGCTGTACCGCATCCGTCCGGCCGCGATGCACGCGCCATTCGAGGCGTTCCCCCATCCGCATTTCCACAATCGCTTCGACGAGGTGCCGACTTCGCCGAACCAGTTGCGCTGGAGTCCGTTCCCGCTGCCGCAGCGGCCGACCGACTTCGTGGACGGGCTCTACACGATCGCGGGCAACGGAAGTGCCGCCACGCAAAGCGGCTGCGGTTTGCATCTCTACGCCTGCAACCGTTCGATGCAGGGTCGCTTTTTCTGCGATGCCGACGGCGAGCTGGTGATCGTGCCGCAGCAGGGTCGTTTGCGGATCGCCTCGGAACTCGGTGTACTGGAGATCGAGCCGCAGCAGATCGCACTGATCCCGCGCGGCGTGCGCTTCCGCGTGGAGCTGCTGGATGACGCGGCGCGGGGCTACGTCGGCGAGAACTTCGGCGCGCCGCTGCGCTTGCCGGAACTCGGTCCGATCGGTTCCAACTGCCTAGCCAACGCGCGCGATTTCGAAGCGCCCGTCGCGGCGTACGAAGACGTGGAAGGCGAGTTCGAATTGATCGCCAAATTCCAGGGGCATCTCTGGCGCGCGGCGCTGGATCATTCGCCGCTGGACGTGGTCGCCTGGCATGGCAACAACACGCCGTATCGTTACGACCTGCGCCGCTTCAACACGATCGGGTCGATTTCCTACGACCACCCCGATCCGTCCATCTTCACCGTGCTGACGTCGCCTTCCGACACGCCCGGCACCGCGAACATGGACTTCGTGATCTTCCCGCCGCGCTGGCTGGTGGCGGAGCACACCTTCCGCCCGCCCTGGTTCCACCGCAACGTGATGAGCGAATTCATGGGCCTGATCCATGGCGAATACGACGCCAAGGCGGAAGGCTTCGCGCCCGGCGGCGCGAGCCTGCACAACTGCATGAGCGGACACGGGCCGGATGCGGAGACGTTCGCGAAAGCCAGCGCGAGTGACACATCGAAGCCGCAGCACATCGTGGACACGATGGCCTTCATGTTCGAGACGCGCCACGTGATCCATCCGACAAGGCAGGCGCTGGAGTCGCCACAGCGGCAGCGCGATTACCAGGATTGCTGGGCGGGACTGAGGAAGCATTTCGACCCGTCCACCCGCGGGCGTTGATGCGGTGATGAATACGCCGTCGTCAGCACCGCCCGACTTTTACAGCCACTACGCGGAATGGAAGCAGTGGAGCGGCGCTTTTGCGACGGGCGAGAAGGAGGCGCGCTATTTTGCGGCGGAGCTTCGTGGCATTCCGCTGCAGGGGCGCCGCGTCCTGGAAATCGGTTTCGGCAATGGCGCCTTCCTCGCGTGGGCGCGCGGGCAGGGAGCGCAGGTCTCCGGCATCGAGATCAACGACGCCATGCTGGGCGCCGCGCACCGGCATGGCTTCGATGCGTCCAAGGCGTCGTTGGCCGAACTCGCCGGGCGCGGTGAGCGCTATGACGTGATCGCGGCGTTCGACGTGCTCGAGCATTGGGACGCCGATGAACTGCTGCGCAACTTCGGAGCTATCCGCGCACTGCTGGGCGAGGGAGGAATTTTCCTGGCACGCTTCCCGAATGGGCAGAGTCCGTTCGGCCGCGTGTTCCAGCATGGCGATCTCAGTCACAAGAGCGCGCTGTCCAGCTGGACGGTGGAGTATCTCGCCGCCACCTGCGGTCTGGAAGTCGTGCGCGTGGCCAATGCCTGTCGCGTCGCCGCGCACGACAACCCGATATCGGCCCTGAAGCAGCGCTGGCTGGCCTGGCTCAGGCATCGCATCGAACGCAGACTTTCGCGCCTGTACGGCATGCCGCGCTTGCCGCTGGATCCCAATCTGGTGGCGGTGCTGCGCAAGCCCCGTCAGGCAAAGAACGACTCCAGGCAGAACGGATGACTCGATGAAACTCGGATCTCTCAAAGAAGGTGGCAGGGACGGAACACTCATTGTCGTCAGCCGCGACCTGTGCCATGCGGTGCGCGCGAACGGCATCGCGCCGACGCTGCAGGCCGCGCTGGACGATTGGCACAACACCGCGCCGCGCCTGCACGCGCTCTACGATGCGCTGTGCCTGCATCGGCACAAGGCCGTGCAGCACGCCTTCGAACTGGATTTCAACGATCTCGCCGCGCCCCTGCCGCGCGCCTACGAATTCGTGGACGGCAGCGCCTACCTGCCGCACGTAGAGCGCGTGCGCAAGGCGCGCGGCGCGCAGGTGCCGGAAAGCTTCTACACCGATCCGCTGATGTACCAGGCCACCAGCGCGGGTTTCCTCGGGCCGTGCGACCCGGTGCGCGTGCCGAGCGAGGACTTCGGCATCGATCTGGAGGCCGAGGTGGTGGTGGTTACCGACGACGTGCCGATGGCCGTGACGCCGGGAGCCGCGTCCGAACACATCCAGCTCGTCGGTCTGGTCAACGATGTCTCGCTGCGGGCGCTGATTCCGAACGAGTTGGCGAAAGGCTTCGGCTTCCTGCAATCCAAGCCGCGTTCGGCGTTGTCGCCGGTGCTTGTCACGCCCGACGAACTGCGCGACGCGTGGCGCGACGACAAGCTGCATCTGCCGATGCGCACCTGGATCAACGGCAAGTGGTTCGGCGAGGCGGAAGCCGGCGAGGACATGCATTTCAATTTCGCGCAATTGATCGCGCACGCGGCCAAGACGCGGCCGCTCACCGCCGGCACCATCGTCGGTTCGGGCACCATCGCCAACCAGGACACCTCGAAGGGTGCCTCGTGCCTGGCCGAGCAGCGCACGGTCGAAACGCTGCGCGACGGCAAGCCGAGCACGCCATTCCTGAAGTACGGCGACCTGATCAAGATCGAGATGCTGGACGTGGATGGCAATTCGATTTTCGGGGCGATCGAGCAGCGCATCGAAGCTCCACTGAAGAGCCTCTGAATAACCTGCTGCGCTCGGCATCTTGCGCGCCGGCGGTTCTCGGAATGCTCATGTACTGACGTGTACACTCCGCTTCCTGCGCTCCGGCGACGCGCAACCACGGAGCCTTTCCGCCATGGATGGCGTGTCGCTCGCGACGGTTCTTCAGAGGCTCTTGCGCGATGATCACGGAAATCGAAGCACCGTTGCCGGTTCTCGAAGGCGAGCGCCTGCGCCTGCGCGCGTTGCGCAATGAGGATGCCGCGGCGTTGCTGGTGCTGCACGGCGACGCGGAGGTGATGCGCTACTGGAGCACTTCGCCCTGGACCGACATCAAGCAGGCGCATGCGCACCTGCAGCGCGCGCGGCGAGACATGGAATCGGGCGTGCTGCCGTGGGCGCTTGCCGATCGCGAGAGCGACGCGTTGATCGGCACGGTCACGCTGTTCAGGGTCGACCGCGACCATTGCCGTGCGGAGATCGGCTACGCGCTGGCTTGGGCGCATTGGGGCAGGGGCATCGCCAGCGAAGCGCTTCGCCTCGTGTTGCATCACGCGTTCGACACGATGCAACTGGAGCGCGTCGAGGCAGATACCGATCCGCGCAATGTGCCTTCGCGCCGCATGCTCGAACGGCTCGGCTTCGTGCTGGAAGGCACGCTGCGCAAGCGCTGGTTCGTCAACGACGAATGGTGCGATACAGCCTTTTACGGATTGCTGCGCGAGGATTTCCGCGGGTGAGCCTCGCCGCGCATTACCTTGCGATCCGCGACATCCATGTCACCGCGGTGATCGCTTCGGGCACGCTGTTCCTCGGGCGCGGCGCGCTGGCGCTGGCGCGCTGGCGGCACGTGATGCACCCGATCCTGCGCTACGGGTCGATGCTGATCGACACGGTGCTGCTGGCGGCGGGGATCACCCTGATGTTCGTGATCGGCCAGTATCCGTTCGTCAACGGCTGGTTGACCGCGAAGCTGTTCCTGCTGATCGCCTACATCGTGCTCGGTACGTTCGCGTTGAAGCGCGCCCGCACGCAAGGCGCACGCGCGACCTGTTACCTGCTGGCGCTGGCGACCTTCGCCTACATCGTCAGCGTGGCGGTCGCACACGACCCCAGAGGGATCTTCGTGCTGGTGCGGTGAAACGAAAAACCCGCGGTGGTCGCGGGTTTTCGTTTGAATGGATCCGGCTCATTGCACCGCTAGCCTCGGCAAGCGGCAGGCCTCCGGCTCCTGCCTCCGGCGCTCATCGTTGCGCGAGATGCGATTCAACGCATCTCGCAAGCGCAACGATTCGCCCATGTGCCGGCCGGATTCGTACATCCTGTACTCAACGCGCGTTCGCGAACGCCTCGGTCATGTCCAGCATGCGGTTCGAGAAGCCCCACTCGTTGTCGTACCAGCCGAGCACCTTTACCAGCGTGCCGCCCATCACGCGCGTCTGGGTGGCGTCGTAGGTGCACGAAGCCGGGTTGTGGTTGAAGTCCACCGACACCAGCGGCAGGGTGTTCACCGCCATCACGCCCTTCATGCGGCCGTTCGCGGCCTCGTTGATGGCCGCATCGATTTCTTCCTTGCTGGTCGGGCGCTGCGCCACGAAGGTCAGGTCCGTAGCAGACACGTTGATGGTCGGGATGCGCATCGAGAAGCCGTCCAGCCTGCCGTTCAATTCCGGCAGCACCAAACCCACGGCGACTGCCGCGCCCGTCTTGGTCGGGATCTGCGACATGGTCGCGCTGCGCGCGCGGCGCAGGTCCTTGTGGTAGACGTCGGTCAGCACCTGGTCGTTGGTATAGGCATGGATCGTGGTCATCAGGCCATGCACGATGCCGATCTTCTCGTGCAGCACCTTGGCCAGCGGCGCCAGGCAGTTGGTGGTGCAGGAGGCATTCGAGATGATCTGGTCGCCGGCCTTGATCCGGTCGTGGTTGACGCTGTAGACGAAGGTGCCGGCCACGCCCTCGCCCGGCGCCGAGATGATCACCTTCTTCGCGCCGGCGGCAAGGTGCGCCGCGGCCTTTTCGCGCTTGGTGAACAGGCCGGTGGACTCGATCACGATGTCGATGCCGAGGTCCTTCCACGGCAGTTTCGACGGATCGCGCTCGGCGCAGACCTTGATGTGGTCGCCGTGGATCACGAGGTCGCCGCCCTCAACCTTCACCTCGAACGGGAACCTGCCGTGCGCGGTGTCGTAGCGCGTCAGGTGCGCGTTGGTTTCGGCATCGCCCAGATCATTGATCGCGACGATGCGGATGTCCTTGTGCCGGCCGGATTCGTACAACGCGCGCAGGATGTTGCGGCCGATGCGGCCGTAACCGTTGATGGCGACCTTGATGGCCATGGATTTGCTTCCTCGTGCGGTGGAGTGCGGTGGAACGCGCCATTTTACCGGCAATGCGGGCGGGTTTCAGCGGCACCCGCGACGCGGCGGCATAATGGCCCGATACGGTGTCGCGGGGCCCTCCATGCAGCCGCAAGTCACGCCTTTCTTCCATGCGCCGACCTCCACCTGGTCGTACGTGGTGCGCGATCCGGACAGCGCCGCGGCGGCGATTATCGACCCGGCGCTGGATTTCGATCCCGCCAGCGGCCGCGTCTCCACGGAAAGCGCGGGCAAGCTGCTCGGGTACCTGCGCGAGCAGGCGCTGAACCCGGCCTGGATCCTGGAAACCCACGTGCATGCGGATCACCTCACCGCGGCCGCGTGGCTGAAGCGCCACACCGGTGCACAGGTCGCGATTGGCGCGCGCATGGTGGAGGTGCAGCGCACCTTCAAGGCGCTGCTGAATCTGGACGGCGATTTCGTCCCCGATGGTTCGCAGTTCGATGCGCTGCTGGCCGACGGCGACACGCTTCCGCTGGGCGCGTTGCAGGTCGAGGCGATCGCCACGCCCGGCCACACCCCGGATGGCGTGAGCTATCGAATTG
>DASSFA010000341.1:0-8536 GCA_035694895.1 Rhodanobacteraceae bacterium
GTTACGCCCTCCTGAAATACCACACCGCCGCCGCGATCAGCAGCAAGGCGGGCGTGATGTTCGCGGCGAATGCAGGGATGCCGAACACGGTGCCCATCCCGATCACCGCGCGTTGCAGGAAGAACCAGCCGATCGCCAGCAGCAGGCCGACGAACAGCCGCCGGCCGAGGCCGCCGGAACGCAGCGCGCCGAACGCGAACGGCAGCGCGCACATCACCAGCACCAGCGTGTTGAGCGGATACAGCGCGCGCCCCCAGAACGCGTTGAGATAGGTGCCGGGGTTCTGTTCGTTGCTGCGCAGGTAATCGATATTGCGCTGCAGGTCGGAGAGCGAAAGGTACTCCGGATGCACGACGGAAAGTTGGAGCACTTCCGGATCGAGGCCCGACTTCCACGAGAGCTGGTTCGCGAACGTGCTGCGTGCGCCCTGCGGCGAGATCGCGGTGCTGCGTACCGCGTGCATGAGCCACTCGCCACCTTTCTGCGTCGCGGTCCTGGCCCACTGGAACGATGTCAGCTCGCCGGCTGCGTTGAAGCCGAACACGCGTACGTCGGCGAGCTCCACGCTTGGGCGTCCGTCGACCACGCGCGCCAGCGCGGCTTTCGCATTGATGATGGTGTCGCCGTCCTTGGCCCACAGCCCGCTGCGCTGGGTGATTCCCAGGTGGCCGGAGCGCATCTGCAACTGGATGTTCTGCGCGCGTTGCTCGCCCGCGGGCGCGGCGGTTTCGCCCAGCACGAACACGAGCGCCATCAGCACCAGCACCAGCGAGGCGGCGGAAAGGCAGATGCGCAGCTTGGACATGCCGGCGGCGCGCAGCGCGGTCAGTTCGCCGCTTGCGCCGAGCCCGCCCAGGCCCATCAGGCTGCCGATCAGCGCGGCGAACACGAACCAGTCGTATACGCGGCGCGGCACGGTCAGCAGGATGTAGGCGACTGCCGAACCCAGCGTGTAGCCGTTGCGGCCGATGTCGCCGACCTGCTTGGCGAAAATGATGAAAGTGTCCAGCCCGACGATTACCAGCCACGCGATCAAGACGCTGGCCAGCACCGAACCCCAGATCAGCCGGTCCGCGCGCTTGATCCGCATCCTGCGCCATGCCGCCGCGATCATGGCCGCGCTCCCTTCGGCATGCGCCGCACGGCGTACTGGCGCGCGAACAGCCACGCCGACAGCACGAACACCGGAATCAGCACCCACCACAGGCCAAGCGCCGCCGGCACCTTGTCCTGCGCAATGAATGTGCGCGCGAGCACCAGCAGGTTGGCGAACACCAGGTACGCGAGCACCGCGATCACGAGCTTGCCCAGCGTGGAGGAGCGCGTGTTCTGGCGCGACATCGGCAGCGCCAGCAGGCCGAGCACAAGCGCGGCGAAGGGCGCGCCGATGCGCCACTGCAACTCCGCGCGCGCGGCCGGGTCCTTGTCGCCGATCAGCAGCGAAGTCGCGCGCGAGTGCTCCGGATCGTCCTCGTCGCCGTTGTCGTCCGGCGGCGACAGCGCAAGATCGTTGCGCGCGAATTTCATCAGGCGCCAATTGTCGTGGCCGAGATGCCCGTCGAAGCGATGGCCGTCGAACAACGCGATGAAGCGGTTGTCCTCGGTGCCCTCGTGGTACAGCTCGCCATGGGTGGCGGTGATCACGTCGATCTGCGTCACCGGCTTGCCGTCCTGGGTGCCGGGCCGCTCGCTCTCGACGAACAGCTTGCCGAGCCTGGTGCCGTCGGGGCTCAAGGTGTCCACGAAGATGATCCCGCCTTTGCCGGGGAGTTCGGTGAAGCGTCCCGCTTCGAGGCCGGCCGCGATCACCGAGCGGTTGGCCTGCTCCACCTCGGCATTGGCGGTGCGCGTGGCCAGCGGGCCCAGCCAAAGCGAAATCAGCGCGATCAGGACCGCGGCGCCGATGCTGAGCATCGCGGCGGGACGCAACATTCCGCGCGGACCGAAGCCGGAGGTGAACAGCACGTGCATTTCGCTGTCGCGGTACATGCGGCCCAGCGCCAGCAGGATGCCGAGGAACATCGCCATCGGCAGCAGCGCCGAAAGCGTGTCCACCAGGTGCAGGCCCAGCACCTCGAACATGATGTCGCCGGGCAGCCGGCCCGACGCCACCTTGTTCAGGATGTCGGCGAAAGTGCCGCCGGTGAAGATCACCAGCAGCACGGCCACCGCCGCCAGCGTGCCGACCAGCAGTTCGCGCAGCAGATAGCGGTCTAAGATGGAGAGTCGCGGCATCGGTTAAACTTCGGCGGTTGCAAAGCTGCTGCGCTCGGCATCTTGCGCGCCGGCGGTGCTCGGAATCCTCATGTACTGACGTGTACATTCCGGTTCCTGCGCTCCGGCGACGCGCAACCCGCCTTCGCTCGCGACGCTTTGCAACCCGCCTTGCTTTATGTGTGAGCGAGCGTGCAAGTTTAGCCGCTCACGCCTGTTCGCATCTTTCAAATGGAATCCCGTCATGCTCGAGTTCAGTTCCAGCCAGGCCGCCGCCGACAAGGCCGATGCACCCTGCGTGGTGGTCGGTGTGTTCGATCAGTCCTTCACGGGCGCGGCCGCGGCGATCGATCAGGCGAGCGGCGGCGCGCTCACGCGCCTGCGCGACGCCGGCGATTTGAGCTGCAAGGCCGGTACGACGCTGGTCCTGCACGGTGTCTCCGGCGTGAGCGCCGCGCGCGTGCTGCTGGTCGGCCTCGGCGCGAAGGCGGATTTCGACGGGCTCGGCTTGCAGCGCGCGTGCATCGAAGCCGGCAAGGCACTGAAGAATCTTCCCGTCGAGAGCGCGACCGTATTTCTCCCGGAGCTCGAAGTACGCGGACACGACGCCGCATGGCGCGTGCGCACCTGTGCGCTGGCGCTGGATCACGCCAATTACCGCTACACCGCAACCGTCAAGCCGAGCGGCAAGGGCGCGCGGTTGCAGCGTGTCGAGCTGGCCGGCGCGGATGAGAAGACGCTGGGACAGGCACGCGCGATGGCCCGGGGCGTGGAATTCGCGCGCGAACTCGGCTGCCTGCCGCCGAACCTGTGCACGCCGGCGTATCTGGCCGAGCGCGCCAGGGGCATTGCCGACTCCCACGACGGCGTAACGCTGGAAGTGCTGGAGCGTGATCGCATGCGCGAACTCGGCATGGGCGCGCTGCTGGCCGTCGCGCAGGGCTCGGCGAACCCGCCCAAGCTGATCGTGCTGCAGTATCGCGGCGGCAAGGGCGGCGACAAGCCATTCGCGCTGGTCGGCAAGGGAGTCACCTTCGATACCGGCGGCATGAACCTGAAGCCGACCGGTTCGATGGAGGAAATGAAATACGACATGTGCGGCGCCGCCGGCGTGCTCGGCGCGTTCCTCGCCGCGGTCGAGATGAAGCTGCCGATCAACCTGGTCTGCCTCGTGCCGGCGGTGGAGAACATGCCCGACGGCGGCAGCTATCGTCCGAGCGACGTGCTGACCACGCTTTCGGGCCTGACCGTGGAAGTGCTCAACACCGACGCGGAAGGGCGCCTGATCCTGTGCGATGCGCTGGCCTACGCCAAGCGCTTCGAGCCGCAGGCGATCGTGGACGCGGCCACGCTCACCGGCGCCTGCGTGATCGCGCTGGGCAAGCATGCGACCGGCCTGTTCAGCGCCGACGACAAGCTCGCGAACGAGCTGCTCGATGCGGGCAATGCCACGCTGGATCGCGCCTGGCGCATGCCGCTGTGGGACGACTACCGCAGCCAGCTCGAATCGGCGTTCGCCGACATCGCCAACATCGGCGGCAAGAGCGCCGGCGCGATCACCGCCGCGTGCTTCCTCTCCCGCTTCACCGAGGGCACGCCCTGGGCGCACCTGGACGTCGCCGGCACGGCGTGGGACGAAGGCCGCAAGGGCTACGCCACCGGCCGCCCGGTGCCGCTGCTCACGCAATGGCTGATGAGCAAGGCCGGATAAGAGCCGGCAGAAGAGAGACGGGAGGCGGGAGACGGAGCCGCGCGAGCTTGCGTCTCCCGTCTCCCTCTTCCCGTCTCCCGCTATAGCGTCTTCTCCATTGCTTCACCCAGCGCCTCCGGCAATACCGGTTTGCGCAGCAGCGCGTCCATGCCTGCCGCGCGGATGCGCTGTTCCTCATCGCCTCGGCTGGACGCGGTAACGGCCAATATCGGCATTTCGAGTCCGCGGGCGCGCAACATGCCGGCGAGCGTGCAGCCGTCCATGCCGGGCAGATCCAGGTCCAGCAGGATCATGTCGAAGCCGTCGCGTGCGGCATCCACTTCGGACAACGCGGCGAGTGCGTGCGGCGCGCGCGTTACGGAATGACCTTGTGCCTGCAGCAGGCCTGCGAGTACTTCGGCGGCGACGTCGTCGTCCTCCACCAGCAGCACGCGCCTGGCATCGGTGGCCATTGTCGTGGATGAACCATGCCGCGGTGCAGGCGGATCGCATTCCGCCAGCGGCAGGTGCACGCGGAACGTGCTGCCCACGCCGACTTCGGAATGCAGCTCGATGCGCCCGCCCATCAGCGCGACCAGTTCGCGCGCGATGGTGAGCCCCAGCCCGCTGCCGCGCGCGCGGCGGCCGTGCTCGGTCTGTTCGAAGCGGCGGAACACGCGCTCGCATTCGTGCGGAGAAAGACCGGGGCCGCTGTCGGCCACCGCGAACACCACGCCTTCCGGTTCGCGATCGAGGCTCAGGCGCACGCCGCCCCGCTGCGTGAATTTCAGCGCGTTGTGCGCGAGGTTCAACAGCACCTGCTGCACGCGCAACGCATCCCCGCGCAGCGCGCGCGGCGCGTCGTTCGCGATCGCGACCTGCAGGCTCAGCCCCTTCTGCGTGGCAAGGCCTTGCTCGATGGCGGAGATCTCGCGCAGCAGCGTGGACGGATCGAACGGCGCGTCCGCGAGCGCCAGCTTGCCGGCCTCGATGCGCGCAAGGTCCAACGCATCGTTGAGCTGGCGCATCAGCAACGCGCCGGAGCGGCGGATCGCGTCGGCGTAGCCGCGCTGGCGCTCGTCCAGCGGCGTGTTCAGCAGGAGCTCGGCCATGCCCAGCACGCCGGTCATCGGGGTGCGGATTTCGTGCGCCATGCCGGCGAGGAAGTCCGTCTTGGCGGCGTTCGCCTGCTCGGCCAGCTGCTGGCTCTGGGTGATCATCGCGAAGCGATGGCGCTGCTCCAGCCGCCGCCGCATCGCGTGGATGAACGCGAGCACGCCCACCAGCGCGAGCAGCGCATAGATTGCCCATGCCCACGGCGTGTCCCAGGGCGGCGCGGGAATGTGCAGTGCGATCGGTGCGCTCGCGTCACTCCAGGGCCCGTCCCCGCTCGCGGCCATCATGCGTAACGTGTAGTCGCCCGGCGGCAATGACGAGAATTCGCGGGTGTCACGCGTTCCGGTGTCCACCCAGTCCGGATCGAAACCGCCCAGCATGAAGCGGTAATGGATGCGCTGAGGATCCATGTACGACAGTGCGTGTGCGGTGACGGTCAACTCGCTGTCGTTCCAGTGCAACGCAAGCGGCTGCCATGGGTCCAGCTGCAGCATGCGTCCGTGGCGGCGCACGCTCAAGGTCGCGGGTGCAAGCTGGGGAGGCGTCGTTTCGGAATGCAGTTCGGAAGTGCGGACGCCGATCACGCCACCGAGGCTGCCGGCGTACAGCTCGCCGCCGGATTGCAGCAGGGTGCGTGGCGCGAGCTCGGGATTGCCCAGGCCATCCGCCGCGGCGTACAGGCGCACGCGCCGCGACGCCGGATCGTAACCGATCAGTCCGCGCGGCGTGGCTGCCCAGATGCGCCCGTCCCGGCCTGCTTCCAGGCCGCCTGCTGCCACGGCCGGCCAGCCGTCACGCGCATCCACGGTGTCCAGCCGGTACGCCCGGCCGGCGCGCAGTGCGTAGTGTTGAAGGCGATCGCCGCGTGCGAGCCAGAGCGTGCCATCTGCACCGAAGGCGAATGCGTCCACCGTGCCGCGTGCAATACCGGGCTCGAACCCGAACGCGTCGCCGCCCGGCGCGAGGCGCTCAATCCCGGCCTGGCTCGCAGCCCAGATCGCGCCATCGGCGGCCTCGCGCAACTGATGGACCTGTTGCGCGGCATCGTCCTGGGAGGGAGCCTTCATCGGCTTCAGTTCGAAGCTGGCCGGATCCACCCGGGTGACGCCGGTGCCGACGCCCGCGAAATACACATCGCCGTCGTGCGCGACCAGCAGCAGCCACACGCCGTGGCGCAGGGCTTCCGCGCCGCGGCCGATGTCGCGCGCATGCGTGCCGTCCAGCATGCGCAGTCCATGCTGGTGGCCGATCCACAGGCGCCCGCGCGCGTCCTGCGCCAGCGCGGTGATCGAGGATCCGCGCAGGCCGGCCGTCCCGGCCAGATGCTGCGCACGCCCGTAATGCGGATCCAGCCTGTCGATGATGCCGTCGGCCCCGCCGAGGAGAAGGCTGCCATCGGCCGACGTGGTGAGCGCGCGGACGCGATCCACCGCCGGCGAGCCGATGTCATCGGGCACATGCCGGAATGCGTCGAAAGCGCGCCACCGTGGCGGCAGGTAGGCAATGCCGCCGTCCAGCAGCGCAATCCAGATGCCACCCTCGTTGTCTGCCAGCATTCCCGTGGACAGCGCGCCGGGCAGGCTGCCCGCGACGCCGGCGCGAGGCGCGTAATGGCGAATCACGCCGTCGGCGGCGACCACCTCCAGGCCATTCTGGTGCGCGATCCACAGATCGCCCGATGCGTCGCGTAAGCTCGCATATGCCGGGGTGGCCATACCGATGCGCCGCGCATCGCCGTTCGCATCCACGTGAAACAGTCCTGCATCCGTGGCCGCGTCCACGCCGCCGCCATTCGCATTCAATTGCCATATCGAAACCGCCATGTTCTCCGGCGCAAGCGCGATGCGCGCCAGATGTCCGCGGCGATCGCGTCGTTGCAGACCTGCGTCGGTTCCGATCCAGAGCGCGCCGTCCGGACCCGCCGCGAGCGCGGTCACGTTGTCCGAGATCAGGCCGTCCGGTTCGCCGGGGCGATGCCGCAGGTGACCGAAGCTGTGGCCGTCGCCGAGCAGGCGATTCACGCCGCCGGCGTAAACCCCGACCCAGAGCGTGCCGCTCGAATCCTGGGCGATGCCCATCACGTCGTTGCCGGAAAGGCTGCGAGAATCTTTCGCGTCGTGCCGCCAATGCGCGAAGCCGCCGGTCGCGGGACGATAGAGATTCAGGCCGCTGCCTTCGCCTCCCGCCCACACGCGACCCTGCGTGTCGACCAGCACCGCGGAAACATCATTGGCCGCGAGCGAATCGGGATCGCCCGCGTCGTGGCGGAAGATGCGGAACTCCTTGCCGTCGAAACGCGCCAGCCCGTCACGCGTGCCGATCCAGATGTACCCGGAATGATCTTGCGTCACCGTGTATGCGGCATCCGAAGGCAGGCCATCCAGCACGCCGTAATGGCGGAAGCTGGGATTCAACGGCGGTGGCGATTCCGCGCGCGCCGGCGCGGCGGCCGGCTGCGCGGATGGCGCGCCGGCCAGGGCAGCGGCCAGAAGCAGGGCTGGCGTCATCTCGTGGTTCCCCTTCCACGGAAATTCCATCCTAACGCATTGCGGCGATCGTTCACGCACCTGCGCGGGCGCCTGCGGCACAATCGCGGCAGCCCATCATCGGGGTCCCTGTATGCCCGGTTGTGCCCGCTTCGCATGCATCGCGCTCTTGCTGGCGATCGCCGCGCCCGCTTCGGCGCGCATGCTTCATTACCGGATGGATCCGGTGCACACGCAGGTCCTCTTCAGCGTGGATCACGACGGCTATTCGCACCCGGTCGGCCGGATGAAGATCAAGGCCGGCTGGATCGCCTTCGACGAGGATGACTGGAGCACGGCGAAGGTCGTCGCGGACGTGGACGCGACATCCGTCGATATCGGCGACAAGGACTGGAACGACGCCGTCACCGGCAAGCGCTTCCTGGACGCGAAGGATTACCCGCTCGCGCATTTCGAGAGCACGTCGGTTGAGAAGACCGATGCGCAGCACGGCACGCTGCACGGCAATCTCACCCTGCGCGGCGCCACGCGCGAAGTCGCGATTCCCTTCACGCTGAACCGCATCGGCGCGACAATCTTTGCGGGCATGCAGACGCTCGCCGGCTTTTCCGCGCAGGCCACGCTCGACCGCCTGCAGTTCGGCATGACGTCGTTCCCGAAAGCGGTCGGCACGCAGGTGCAGGTGCGGCTGGAGGTCGAGGCGATCCTCGATCAGGACGCGCAGAAGGAATACGAAGCGACCATGCGGAAGGACGCGAACCATGCTGCGCAACACTGACACGCGCTGGGGCAGCGTCGCGCAGGCATTCCATTGGGTGATCGCCGCGCTGATCGTGGTGCAGGGCGCGATCGGCCTGACCATGGTGGAGCTCGGCATGACACCGACCAAGGTGAAGGTGTTCGCGCTGCACAAGTCCATCGGCCTGACCGTGCTGGCGCTGGTGTTGCTGCGCCTGGCGTGGCGGCTCGTGCAGCGCGCGCCGCGTGAAGTGCGGATGCCGGCATGGCAGCGTGCGGCGGCGCGGCTGTC
>DASSFA010000342.1:0-2416 GCA_035694895.1 Rhodanobacteraceae bacterium
TTTCGATCAACAGCGCGGTCGCGCGCTCCATCGCCAAGCGCGGCAATTCCGGATCCACGCCGCGCTCGAACCGATGCGCGGCATCGGTGTTCAAGCCCAGCTTGCGCGCGCGGCCCATGATCGCGGCCGGCGCGAAATGCGCGGACTCCAGGAACACGTCACGCGTGGTCTCGGTGACGCGCGAGTCGAAACCGCCCATCACGCCTGCCAGCGCAAGTGGCTTGTTTTCGTTGGCGATCAGCAGGAATCCGGGATCGAGTTTCGCTTCGCCGCCGTCCAGCAGCTTCAAGGCCTCATGCGCGCGCGCGCGGCGCACGACGACGGTGCCTTCCAGCTTCGCTTCGTCGAAGGCGTGCAGCGGCTGGCCAAGTTCCAGCATCACGTACTGGGTGACGTCCACCACCGCGCCGATCGGCTTGATGCCCGCTGCGCGCAGCCGTTGCGCCATCCATACCGGCGTCCTGGCGACCGGATCGATGCCGCGGATGGCGCGACCGAGATAGCGCGGGCAATCCGCACCGGCTTCCAGGCGGATCGCGCGGTGCATCTCGAAGGTCGCGGGTACCGGGGCGATGTCGAAAGCTTTCGCTTGCGTGCCGAATTCCGCGGCGACCTCATCGGCCAGGCCACGCATCCCGAGGCAATCGGAGCGATTGGGCGTCAACTTCAATTCGATGGACGCATCCGGCAGGCCGAGGTATTGCGCGAACGGCGTGCCGACCGGTGCGTCTTCCGGCAGTTCCATCAGTCCGGATGCATCGGCATCCACGGCCAGTTCCTTCGCCGAGCACAACATGCCGGCGGATTCGACGCCGCGCAGCTTCGCCGCCTTGATCGCGACACCATCGGGCAGAACCGTCCCGATCGTCGCCAGCGGCGCTTTCAATCCCGCGCGCGCGTTCGGCGCGCCACACACGATCTGCACGTCGCCGGAACCGGTTTCCACGCGGCACACGCGCAGCTTGTCCGCGTCCGGATGCGGCGTGCATTCGGCGATGCGCGCGACGATCACGCCTTCGAGCTGCGCGCCGACCGCCTCGACCGATTCGACTTCCAGCCCGCTGAGCGTCAGGCGCTCGACCAGCCCTGCGCGATCGGCAGGAATCTCGACAAGCGAACGCAGCCAGTTGTCGGAGAACTTCATGCGAACTGCCTCAGGAAGCGCACGTCGTTTTCGAAGAACGCACGCAGGTCGGTGACGCCGGAACGCAGCATCGCGAAGCGCTCCACGCCAAGGCCGAATGCGAAGCCGGTGTAACGCTCCGGATCGATGCCGCAGTTCTCCAGCACCTTCGGATGCACCATGCCGGCGCCCAGCACTTCCAGCCAGCGCTCGGAACCGTCCTGCCCGCTTTGATCAGACGCGCTCCAGCGGATGTCCACCTCCGCGGATGGCTCGGTGAACGGGAAATAGCTCGGCCGGAAGCGCATCTCGAAATCGCGCCCGAAGAAGGCGCGGACGAATGCCGCCAGCGTGCCCTTGAGGTCGGCGAAGCTCGCCTGCTCGTCGACAAGCAAGCCTTCGACCTGGTGGAACATCGGCGAATGGGTCTGGTCCGAATCGCTGCGGTAGACCTTGCCCGGCGCGATGATGCGGATCGGCGGCTGCCGGCCCTGCATGCTGCGGATCTGCACCGGCGAGGTGTGCGTGCGCAGCAGCCGGCCGTCGGCAAAGTAGAACGTGTCGTGCATCGCGCGCGCCGGATGGTGCGCCGGGAAGTTCAGCGCCTCGAAGTTGTGCCAGTCATCCTCGATCTCCGGGCCTTCGGCGACGGAATAACCGAGCTGCGCGAAGATGGAAACGATGCGCTCCAGCGTGCGCGTGACGGGGTGTATCGAGCCATGCCGGGCATCGCGGCCGGGCAGCGTGATATCCACGCTTTCGGAAGCGAGCCGCTGGGCCAGCGCGGAGCGTTCGAGTTCTTCGCGACGTGCGGCGATCGCCGCGGTGAGCCGGTCGCGCGCAACGTTCACTTCCGCGCCGCGCTGCTTGCGCTGTTCGGGCGGCAAGGCGCCGAGCGCCTTCAGCTCGGCAGTGATCGCGCCGTTCTTGCCGAGCAGCGCCACGCGTTGCGCCTCGAGCGCCTCCAGCGATGCGGCCGCCGAGATCTCGGCAAGCGCCTGCGCAATGCAGGATTCCAGATCGTCCATCGAACGCGATTCCCCAAAAAGGAAACGGGGAGAAGGCTGGGCCTTCTCCCCGCTTGCTTTCATCATAGCCGCTCGGCGCAGCGCGCCGAAACGCTTCAAGCAGCCAGGTTGGCCTTGGCCTTTTCCGCCAGCGCACCAAACGCCGCGATGTCGTGCACGGCGATGTCGGCCAGCACCTTGCGGTCAATGGTGATGCCGGCCTTGCCGAGGCCGTCGATCAGGCGGCTGTAGGAAAGGCCGAACTGGCGCGCGGCGGCGTTGATGC
>DASSFA010000343.1:0-4198 GCA_035694895.1 Rhodanobacteraceae bacterium
GTGTCGCTGCTGCTCGGCTTGCAGCGCGCCGATGCCGGGCGTGCCGAATTGTTCGGCCTCGATCCGCAAATGCTGGAAGCGCGCCGCCGTATCGGCGTGATGTTGCAGGAAGCCGCGCTGCAGCAGTCGTTGCGCGTGGACGAGCTGATCCGGCTTACAACGAGCTATTACCCGAAGCCACGCGAGCTGGGCGAGATCGCGCTGCTGGCCGGCATCGAGGAACTGTTGCCGCGCCGCTACGGGAAACTCTCAGGTGGACAGAAGCGGCGCGTGCAGTTCGCGCTGGCGATCTGCGGTAACCCGGACATCCTGTTCCTGGATGAGCCGACGGTCGGCCTGGACATCGGCGCGCGCACGGCGATGTGGAAGACGCTGCGCACGCTGGTCGCGGGCGGCAGCGCGATCGTGCTGACCACGCATTACCTGGAAGAAGCCGAGGCGCTCGCGGATCGCGTGGCGGTGCTGGCGCGCGGTCGCATCATCGCCGAGGGCAGCGTGGATGCCATCCGCGCGCACGTGGCGCAGCGGCGTATCCGCTGCATCAGCACGTTGACCGCCGAAACGCTGCGCGGCTGGCCGGAGGTGGCGCAGGCTGAACGCGAAGGCGAGCATCTGCGCATCTTCGCAAGAGATGCCGAAGCCGTGTTGCGCCGGTTGCTCGCCGCCGATCCGGAGTTGCGCGAACTGGAAGTGCGCCGCGCCGGACTTGCCGAAGCGTTTGTCGAAATCACCGAATCGCGAGAGAGCGAACGGAAGGAGGCTGCGTGATGGACACCACGATCGAAATGGGTTCCGCGCGTGTGGCACGCGCCTGGCTGATGGAAGCGGGATACGAATTCCTGCGGTTGCTGCGCACGCCTTCGTTCGCACTGCCCACGATCCTGTTCCCTTCGCTGTTCTACATGTTGTTCGGCGTGCTGTTGAACCGCGGCGCGCAGGGCGCCGAGGCGGCGCGCTACCTGCTCGCGGGCTACAGCGCCTTCGGCGTGATGGCGCCGGGCCTGTTCGGTTTCGGCGTGGTGGTGGCCATGGAACGCGAGCACGGCCTCCTTACGCTGAAACGCGCGCTGCCGATGCCGCCGGGCGCCTACCTGGTTGCGAAGATGCTGATGGCGATGCTGTTCGCGGCGATCGTGACGTGCCTGCTGATGTTGCTTGCCTTCGCATTCGGCCACGTGCGCATGCCGATCGCCGACTGGAGCGTACTGCTGATCGCGGATGTGCTGGGCGTGCTGCCGTTCTCCGCACTGGGCTTGCTGGTCGGAACGCTGGTGGGTGGGCAGGGCGCGCCGGCGGTGGTGAACCTGATCTATCTGCCGATGTCGTTCCTGTCCGGCCTGTGGCTACCGTTGCGTCTGCTGCCGGATTTCCTGCAGCAGATCGCGCCGCTGTGGCCAGCCACGCACCTGGGTCAGGTCGCGTTGTCGGTGAGCGGTGCCGGCGGCGATCACCGGATCGCGATGCACGCGCTGGTGCTGGCCGGATTCACGCTGGTGTTTTACGGAATCGCGCGTCGGCGGCTGCGGCGCAAGGGTTGAGGCGCGCGTATCATGATGGTTCGCGACAGGAATACTCTGGAGCGCGTCATGCTGTTCAGGATCGCACCCGATTCGATCATCGGAAAGCGCTGCGCGTCCGCGACTTTTCCGCGCGCGCGGTGGATACCGCTGGCCATGCTGGTCTGGACGTTCTGGATCTTCGCGGATCCTTCCTTCACCAATCAGCAGAACTGGTTGTGGGCGACGCTCGGAACCTTCGCGGTGTTTCTGCCGCTGTACTTTCTCGCCTACTACGGGCCTGGTCGATATCTGCTGTTGTGCGCATTGGGCATTGCCGCGCTCGGCTGCGTGCTCACGCCGATCAATGTCGGCGGGCTGGGCTACCTGATTTACGCCTGCGCCTTTCTTGCGAGCACCGGCGCAGACCTACGGACTGCCATGCAACGCATGGTGCTCTTGAACCTGCTGTATGCGCTGGAGTGCTGGCTGCTCGGCTTTCCCTGGGTGTACATCGCCAGCGGCGTGATGATGGGCATGGCGATCGGAGTAATGAACGTGCTGTTCAGGCGAAATCAGCAGCACGACGCCGAATTGCGCCTCAGCCACGAAGAAGTGCGCCGGCTCGCCGCCACCGCCGAACGCGAGCGCATCGGTCGCGATCTGCACGATCTGCTCGGTCACACACTTTCCTTGGTCGCTGTGAAATCAGAACTCGCCGGTAAGCTGCTCGAACGCGATCCGCTCGGTGCGCGCCGCGAGATCGCGGAGGTGGAGCGCGTCGCGCGCGAGGCGCTCTCGCAGGTACGCAGCGCCGTGACCGGAATCCGCGCCGCCTGTCTGGCTGCGGAACTGGCATCCGCGCGGCTGCTGCTGGAGTCGGCGGGCGTGGCATTCGAGTACCGGCCGCCCGCGCAGGAACTGCCAGTGGAAATCGAGACCGCGCTTGCCCTTGCGCTGCGCGAAGCGGTCACCAACATCCAGCGTCACGCGCAGGCCACGCGCGCGGAAGTATCGGTGGAGTGCGGGGATGGTCGCGCGATCCTGCGCGTGAGCGATAACGGCCGCGGCGGTGTCGGCTCCCACGGGAACGGACTCACCGGCATGCGCGAGCGCATCGAGGCGCTCGGGGGCACGCTCGCGATCCGCTCGGAGCGCGGGCATGGCACCGAGTTGACCGTTGCGCTGCCGTCGCCGGCTGCGCAAGCCGCCCGGAGGGTGAAGGACCCGGATAGCGACATCGTCCAGGAGGCGCCCCTCGCGGGGGTGTTGAGGCACGCATGATCAGGATCCTGCTCGCGGAAGACCAGGCGATGTTGCGCGGCGCGCTTGCGGCGCTGCTCGCGCTCGAATCCGACATCGAGGTGCTGGGCAGCGCGCCGGATGGCGAAACCGCCTGGCGTGAAACCCAGCGCCTGAAACCGGACGTGCTGATTTCCGACATCGAGATGCCGGGTCTCACCGGCCTGGAACTGGCCCAGCGCATCCAGCGGCACGAATTGGCGGTGAAGGTGATCATCGTGACCACGTTCGCGCGTTCCGGTTATCTGCGACGCGCGCTCGAGGCGGGGGTGGGCGGCTACCTGCTGAAGGATACGCCGGCCGAGCAACTGGCCGATGCGGTGCGCACCGTACATCGCGGCGGGCGCGCGATCGATCCGCAGCTGGCGCTGGAAGCCTGGTCGGAAGCCGATCCGCTCAATGATCGCGAGCGCCAGGTGCTGCGCCTGGCCGGCGAAGGGCAGAGCGCGGGCGACATCGCGCAACAACTGAATCTTTCGCACGGTACCGTGCGCAATTACCTCTCGGAAGCGATCGGCAAGCTGGGCGTGGGCAACCGCATCGAGGCGTATCGTCTGGCGCGGCAGAAAGGCTGGTTGTAGACGGGCGCGGATCGAACGGATTGCGTAATCGCCGAATCCGCCCTCGTCAACCTTGATCCGCGCCTGATCTTTGTGCGGTTGCCTTGCCACCCTACAATGCGCGGTTGCACGCCCACGATCGCCGCGCTTGAAGAAATCCGATTTCCACTACGAGTTGCCGCCCGAGCTGATCGCGCAGTCGCCGCTGCCCGAGCGCAGCGCCAGCCGGTTGCTGGTGCTGGATGTCATGCGCGGGGAGTGGGATGACCGCGCCTTCCGCGATCTGCCGAAACTGCTGCGCGCGGGCGACCTGCTGGTGTTCAACGACACGCGGGTGTTGCCGGCGCGCCTCTTCGGCCACAAGGAAACCGGCGGCGCGGTGGAGATCCTGCTGGAGCGTATCGCCGGCCCGCACAGCGCGATCGCGCAACTGGGCGTCAGCAAGAAGCCGCGCGAGGGTTCGCATATCCTGCTGGACGACGGCACGCGCGTGCGCGTGCTTGGGCGCGAAGGCGCATTCTTCGAATTGGCGTTCGAGACATCCGAGCCGCTGGAGAAGGTGCTCTCGCGACTCGGCCGCATGCCGCTGCCGCCCTACATCGAGCGTAACGCGAGCGAGACCGATGTCGAGCGCTACCAGACCGTGTACGCGCGCGAACCCGGCGCGGTGGCCGCACCCACCGCGGGCCTGCATTTCGACCAACCGCTGCTCGAGGAACTGCGCACGCGCGGCGTGGAGTTCGGCTACGTCACGCTGCACGTCGGCGCCGGCACCTTCCAGCCGGTGCGCAGCGAGAAGGTCGAAGACCACGTGATGCACCGCGAGTGGCTGAACGTGGG
>DASSFA010000344.1:0-18892 GCA_035694895.1 Rhodanobacteraceae bacterium
GGAATGTCCAATGGTTCTCTCCCACGACGAAACCGTTGCGCTGACGCTCAGCCTGAAGGTCGCCTCCGTGGCAGTGGCCTGCACGCTGCCGCCGGCGACCGCGTGCGCATGGCTGCTGGCGCGCAAGCATTTCATCGGCAAGCCCGTGTTCGAAGCGGCGCTGCTGCTGCCGCTGATCCTGCCGCCGGTGGTGACCGGCTACGCGCTGCTCGCATTGTTCGGCCACCAGGGCGCGATCGGCCGCGTGCTGGATGCGCTGCATCTCTCGATCGCGTTCCGCTGGACGGGCGCGGCGCTCGCCGCCGGCGTGATGGCATTCCCCCTGCTGGTCGTGGCATTGCGCACGTCGTTCGAAGCGGTGGATCGCAAACTGGAGCAGGCCGCCGCCACGCTCGGCGCCGGCGCCTGGCGGATTTTCCTTGGCATCACCCTGCCCTTGTCGCTGCGCGGGCTGGTAGCCGGGCTGGCGCTCGCCTTCGCGCGCGCATTCGGCGAATTCGGGGCGACCATCACCTTCGTGTCCTCGATTCCCGGGCAGACGCGCACGCTTCCGATCGCGTTGTACGAATTGCTGGAGACACCCGGCGGCGAAGACGGCGCGCTGCGGCTGACCTGGGTGGCGCTGGGCGTGGCGCTGGTCGCGACGCTCGGCGCGGCGTTGCTGTTGCGGCGCGGTTCGCGCGCGGAGAGCGCGTCGTGATCGAGCTTGATTTCGCACTCGACCGGGGCGAGTTCTCGCTGCAACTCGCGCTGCGATCCGAAGCGCGCGCGCTGGCCCTCTTCGGCGATTCCGGCTGTGGCAAGACCTCCACGCTGCACGCGATCGCCGGGTTGCTGATACCGGCTCGCGGACGCATCGTGCTGGATGGACGCACGCTGTTCGATTCGCATTCGGGCGTGAACGTGCCGGTGGCACAGCGGCATCTCGGCGTGGTGTTCCAGGACGTACGGCTGTTCCCACACCTGTCGGTGCGCGACAACCTGCGCTATGGCGCGCCGCCCCGCCCGCGCGGCGCATCGCGCTTCGACGATGCCGTGCAGTTGCTCGGACTGGGAGCATTGCTGTCGCGCAAGCCGGACGAACTCTCGGGCGGGCAGGCACGGCGCGTGGCGATCGGCCGCGCGCTGCTGTGCGAACCCGCCGCATTGCTGCTGGACGAACCATTGTCGAACCTGCACCGCGAGGTCCGGACCGAGGTGCTGGGACACCTGCGCGAACTGAAACGCGAGCTTGCGCTGACGACCATCCTGGTGAGCCACCAGGCTGACGAAGTGCTTGCGTTGGCCGACGCCGTGGCGCTTCTGGACGACGGCCGCTTGCGCGCCGTATTGCCGATCGCGGAGTTCGCACGGGAGCCCGGCGTTTCAAACGCGCGCGCAAGCCTCGCATCGCGGTAAAGTTGCCGGACGAATCCGCTGAGGTATCCAGATGAAACCGGCATTCCTGCGATGGCTGATTCCGGCGACGGCGCTGCTCGCCCTCTCCGCCTGCACCCCCGGCACCAAGCTGCAGCCGCCGGCGGCCAGCATTCCGCGGTTGCGGGTGCTGCCGAACGGGCAATGGCAGTTCACGTTGCGCATCGAGAACTACAGTTACGACACCGGCATGCATGTGTTCGCAGTAAATGCACAGCTTGACGTCGGCGGCAAATTTGCGGGCCCGGTTGTGGTCGCCCCGTCGCTTGATATTCCCGCGATGAGTGCCGACACCACGACCGTCACATTCACGCCGAGCGTGGAAGCGCAAGCAGTACTGGCGGCCTCGGGGAAAAACGCGATCGCCTACGAAGTCAAAGGAATACTCACGGTCGGCAAAAGCGAAGCAGGCAAAGAGGACCTTTTTGATCTGGACGGCAAGGGCTATCTTTCGCCGGTGCCGGGCGTGGCGAATACGTGGCGTTGACACATCCCTCCACCGAGCGCCAGTGATGTTTAGTGGTGTTCGTCATTCCGGGGCCATTGCCAGTTCCATCGGCGATGGAACCCGGAATCCAGTTTCACTCTCAGTACGCCAGGATTCCGGGTTCTGCCCGCCGAAGCGCCGGGCAGCCCCGGAATGACGGGATCAGTAGGTACCCCAACGACCTTACATCCCCGGATCGCGATCATTAACCCAGGAACACGATGACCACCCACTACACCGCCCCGCTCGCCGACGTCCGCTTCGCGCTCTACGACCTGCTCGACGTCGAGAAGCTGTTCGCGAAGCTGCCCGGTTGCGAAGCGCTCAACCGCGAACTCGTGGATGCCGTGCTGGAGGAAGCCGCGCGGTTTTCGCAATCCGTGCTTGCGCCGCTCAACCAGACCGGCGACCAGCAAGGCTGCATTTTCGACAAGGCGAATGCGAGCGTCAGGACACCTGAGGGATTCAAACGCGCCTACGAACAGTTCGTCGAAGGCGGCTGGGCCGGCCTGACTGCGCCCGAAGCGTCCGGCGGCCAAGGCCTGCCGGAGACGATCGGCGCGCCGGTCAAGGAGTTCATCGATTCCGCCAACCTCGCCTGGGGTACCTACCCCCTGCTTTCGCACGGCGCGATCGAGGCGCTGCGCACGATCGGCGACGACTGGCAGCGCGAGGTTTTCCTGAAGCCCATCGTCGAAGGCCGCTGGACCGGCACGATGTGCCTGACCGAGGCGCATTGCGGTTCCGACCTCGGCCTGTTGAAGACACGCGCCGAGCCGAATGCGGACGGCAGTTACGCGATCACCGGCACCAAGATCTTCATCACTGCGGGCGAGCACGACTTCACCGACAACATCGTGCACCTGGTCCTCGCGCGGCTGCCGGATGCACCCGCAGGCGTGAAGGGCATTTCGCTGTTCATCGTGCCGAAGTTCAAGGTGGATCGCGAGGGCCGCGTCGGCGAACGCAATGCGGTGCGCTGCGGCGCGATCGAACACAAGATGGGGCTCAAGGGTTCCGCGACCTGCGTGCTGAACTTCGATGGCGCGCAGGGCTGGCTGATCGGTGAGCCGAATCGCGGCCTGAACGCGATGTTCGTGATGATGAACACCGCGCGGCTGGCGGTCGGGCTGCAGGGCCTTGCGCTCTCCGAGCGCGCGTACCAGAACGCATTGAGCTACGCGCGCGAACGCCTGCAGATGCGTGCGCTGTCCGGCGCGAAGTTTCCCGACAAACCGGCGGATCCGCTGATCGTGCACGGAGACGTGCGCCGGATGCTGCTGACGCAGAAGGCGCTGATCGAAGGCGGCCGCGCGCTCGGGCTCTACGCCGGCACGCTGGTGGACGTCCAGCACCGCTCGGCCGATGAAGCCGAACGCAAGCGCGCCGAAGCGCTGGTTTCGTTCCTCACGCCGATCATCAAGGCGATGCTGACCGAGAACGCGATCGAGTGCACCAACCTCGCGCTGCAGATCTATGGCGGGCACGGTTACATCGCCGAGCACGGCATGGAGCAGTACGTGCGCGACGCGCGCATCACCACGATCTACGAAGGCACCACGCAAATCCAGGCACTGGATCTGCTGGGGCGCAAGATCATGCAGCAACGTGGCGAGGGCTTGCAGTTGTTCCTGCAGGACATCGGCGCGTTTTGCGCACAGCAAGCGAGCGACGAAGCAGTGAAGGAATTCGTTCCCAAGCTCTCGGCCCTGGCAAACGAATGGGCCGAACTGACCCAGGCGATCGGCAAGCGGGCGGTCGGCGACCCCGACGAGATCAGCGCCGCGGCGGTGGACTACCTGTTCTATTCCGGTTACGTGGCGATCGCCTATTTCTGGGCACGTAGCGTGGTTGCCGCGGAGGCTTCGTCGCAACCCGAGGAATTCAAGCAGGCGAAACGCTTGACCGCGCGCTTCTATTTCGCGCGCATCCTGCCGCGCACGCGTGCGCACCGCGCCGCGATCGAGGCCGGCGGGGAGAGCCTGTTCGCGATGCCGGATGGGTTGTTCGGTTGAATCCGCGAATCCGACGCCCAGCCGTCATCCCGGGTCCGGTGCGGTGAAACCGCGCCGGAACCCGGAATCTGCCTTTGATCGGATGAATCACAAAAGCGGATTCCGGGTTCTGCCCGCTGACGCGGTCAGCCCCGGAATGACGACCTGACACCACACCGCACTTATGCCCGCCTCCCGAAACCGAGCCATCCACATCCGCGCCGCCGATGCCGGTGATGATGCGTTCATTCTCTCGCTGGTCGAACGCTTCGTCGGGTTCGAATTGCCGGCGTGGCGAAAGAAGTCCGATTGCGCCGCCGGCATCCATCGCGACCTGAAGCGTGCGCTGGAAGCCCCGCCGGCAGGCGAGGCGCTGTTCGTCGCCGAAGACGAACGCGGCGAGCGGATCGGCTTTCTCCGCCTGCAAAAGACCCGCGACTTCTTTTCGGGCCGACCCAATTGCCATATCTCGGATCTTGCCGTCGCGAACGGACGGGAAGGCCGGGGCATCGGCCGCGCCCTGCTCGATCACGCACACGCCTGGGCGAAAAAGCAGCGTTGCGCGCTGATAACGCTGGCAGTGTTCCCCGGCAACGAACGCGCCCGTGCGCTGTACGAGCGCAACGGCTTCGGCCCCGACCTGCTGCGGATGGCCAAGCCGATCAAATAGTCGAACAGATCGACCCACCGTGCCCGATGTCATTTCCGGGCCGAGGCGGACCCGGGATCGCTCCTGGCGGCGCTGAAGCGGCCCGAGTCTGATTGTGAACAAATGTGACCTGGTTCACATTCTGCTAGAGTGAAACTCCCGACCCGGCGGCTCGCCCGGATCGAGGCGACCACGGCGCGGGCGCGCCCGCGATCGCTGATCCGAGCGAAGGGGGCTTCGCATGGCGGAGTCGTCGTCCAGTTCCGGATTCGCCTATCGCGCTTTCATCAGTTACAGCCATCGCGACAAGGCGTGGGGCGACTGGCTGCACAAGGCGCTGGAAACGTATCGCGTTCCCTCGCGGCTGGTCGGCGCGCGCACGGCGCACGGCACGATCCCGCGCCGCCTGCATCCGGTCTTCCGCGACCGCGAGGAACTCGCCAGCGCCACCGACCTCGGCCGCAAGGTCAACGCCGCGCTGGCCCAATCCGAAAACCTGGTCGTGATCTGCTCGCCGGCATCGGCCGCCTCGCGCTGGGTCAACGAGGAGGTGTTGGCATACAAGCGCACGGGCCGCGGCGATCGTATCTTCTGCCTGATCGTCGCCGGTGAACCGAACGCGAGCGACCTGCCCGGCCGCGCTTCGGAAGAATGTTTCTGCCCGGCGTTGCGCTTTGCCACGAACGCCGCCGGCCAGCCGATCGCCGAACCTGCCGAGCCGATCGCCGCCGACGCGCGGCCCGGCAAGGACGGCAAGGCCAACGCCAAGCTGAAACTGATCGCCGGCATGCTGGATGTCGGCTTCGATGCGCTGAAGCAGCGCGAGCAGCGCCGGCAACTGCAGCGCATGACGGCAATCACCGCGCTGGCGGTGGCGGTGATGGCGGTGACGATCGTATTGGCCGTATTCGCGCTGATCTCCCGCCACGACGCAGTGATCGCGCAGCACAAGGCCGTGGTCGCGCAGCAGGCCGCCGAGCGCCGGCAGAAGCAGGCCGAAAACCTGGTCGGCTTCATGCTCGGCGATCTCAACGACAAGCTCGCCCAGGTCAGCCGGCTCGACATCATGCAGGCGGTGGACGACAAGGCGATGGCGTACTTCCAGTCGCTGCCGACGGCCGATGTCACGGACGAAGCGCTCGCGCAACGCGCCAAGGCGCTGGAAAAGATCGGCGAGGTGCGGTCGGACTCGGGAAACTCGAAGGGTGCGATCGAGGCATTCCGCGCGTCAGCCACGATCTCTTCCAGACTGGCGGCCGAGGCGCCGGCTGATGCAGCGCGCCAGCTCGCCTACTCGCGCACGCTCGCCTATATCGGCATGTCCCATTGGAACGAGGGCAGACTGGATGAGGCGCAGCGCGATTTCGAAGCGGCCCGCCGGGTGCTGCAAGCTTCGCTAGCACACGGATCGAACAGCCCGTCTTTGCTGCTGCAATTGTGCTTTGTAGAAAACGACACCGGCCATGTGCTGGAAGCGCGCGGCCAGACCGCAGCCGCGGCCGCCGCGTATCAGCGGATGCTGGATACGGCAAAAAAAGCCGCCGCCATGAAGCCGGACGACACGGACTACCTGTCGAACCTCGGCGACGCGCACAACAATGTCGGCAAGCTCGCGCTCCAGCGCGGCGACCTCGCCACCGCGATCACCGAATACCGCGCCGACGATGCCATCGAAGCCAGGCTGTTGGCGCACGATCCGCGCGACAACACGCAGCGCGAGAACATGCTTCGGGTGCGCGCCATCCTGGGCCGCACCCTGGCGCTGGCCGGCGACACCGCAGCCGGCATCCATGACTTGCAGCAGTCGGTCGAACTCGCCACGCAGTTGACCCGGTTCGAACCGCAACAAGCCGGTTTTCAGGAACACCTTGCGTTGTATTCATCGCAGTCGGCGCGGTTACAACGCCTCGATGGCGACGCGCACGGGGCGGCCGCATCGAGCGCCACGGCCATCCGGATTTTCACGACGCTGACCCGCAAGGACCCCGGCAACCAGGGTTGGCAAAGCGAATACGCCGCCGCCCTGGTCGAGCAGGCTTCGGAACAGCAAGACGCCGGTTACGCGGCCGCAGCGCGCGCATCCGTGCGAAAGGCGCTCGATATGCTCGATCCGATGCTGACCCGGCACCCGGATGATCGCGGCATCCTGCTGGCCGCCACGGAAGCCAAGCTGTTGTTGGCGACGGAGATTGACGATTCGGCCGCTGCGCAAAACCTGCGCGGGCAGGCGCTGCGATCCGTGCAAGCTATGAAAATCGATCGCGACGATCCGCGCCTGCTGGCGTTGCAAGTCGAAGCGCTGCTGACGCTGGGCAGAAAAGAGGAGGCGCAACCGTTGCTCAAGCGATTGTGGGACAGCGGCTATCGCGACCCCGCGTTGCTCGCGGTACTGCAACACGAGCACATCGAATATCCGGCCAATACCGCGTTCTCCCAGCGGCTCGCGGCCATCCTGCAAACCGATCCTGCCGATGCCACCCAGCTTCGGGTTTCGACGCACCTGCCGTCCACCACGGCTCACGGAAACGGCACGAAGCAGGGCGAGGGACATTGAGGACAGGCGCCGCGGCCCGCCGATCAGTGCCGCCTGATGCACACACAAAGGAGTAGGTCATGGGAAATCTGACTCTGCGCGTCACGTTGAAGGACGGCTCTCTCGATGTGGATCAATCGGGCAATGCCAATGAAATGGCGCATGGCCAAACGGGAACCATTACCTGGGAACTGACCGGCAATGCCGCATTGGGGTCGTTCAACGCGATGAATGCCACGAATCCGGGCTTCGCCTGGCAACAACAGACACCTGATGGTGTTTTCGGATCGCCCGGGCTCGCAGCCAACGGCAATCAGATCCAGATGACCGATGACAACACCGACCCGAATGGCATCAACTCGGCAGGCAATTGGATTTACCAGTTGTACGCCACCATCGGCGGCAACTCGTATTCGACGATTGCGAACCTGAGAAGGCCCACCGCCACGACCACGAACCCGACTATCAAGAACAACTGATCCACGAACATTCATCCAATTGCAAACGCACCGCTTCACCGCGGCAATCCCGCCGCATACACGCAAGGAGATCAACATGAAACGCAAACTACCCCCCCCGTGCTGATCGCATTCGTGCTGGCCGGCAGCGCAGGCGTTGCCAGCGCCGCAACGTCCAGTTCATCCGGCTCCTGGTCCGCCTATGCGGAGCAGTTGTTGGCATGCGTCAGCGGCAATCCATACGCCTGCATGGCCACCGGCGGATCGGGCACGGTCAGCCCTGACACGACGACGAATCCAACCATCGTCAACAAGTAAAAGATCACGATGTGAGAGAAGTCGTCATTCTGGGGCCATCGCCGGGTTCACCGGCGATGGAACCCGGAATCCGCTTTCGACGAAGCAGATTCCGGGTTCTGCCGCGAACTTCGCCCGCGCCTACCCCGGAATGACGACGATTGCAGCTTTGCGCGGCGTCCGGAATGACGCGGTGTATTTGCTGGCCCGAAAAACGAAGGGAAGCTGACCGGCAGGGGAACGTCTCGATGGGAATGTTGCATCCGGTGCAGACAGCCAATGCGCAAGTGAGCGCCGATGTCACGCCGCTTGTCATCGGCATCACCAGCCATCGCAACATTCCCGCACGCGAGGTCGAATCCATCCGCGCTCGCGTGCGGGAATTGCTTGCGCAATGGCAACGCGAGTTCCCGCACTCGCCGCTGGTGGTGTTGTCCGCGCTCGCCGAAGGCGGCGATCAACTTGTGGCGGAAGAAGGCCTGGCTTGCGGCGCGCGCCTGATCGCGCCGCTGCCGCTGCCGCGCGATCTGTACGAGCACGACTTCGCCGACGCCGCCACGCGCACGGCATTCAACGCGCTGTGCGCGCAAGCGCAGGTGATCCGGTTGCCGCTGCTGCACGGCCATACGCTGCAGGCCATCGCCCATCCCGGCGTGGAGCGCAATCGCCAGTACGCCCAGGCCGGCGCATTCGTCGCTCGGCATTGCCATCTGTTGCTGGCGATCTGGGACGGCAAGATCAATGACCGTCTCGGTGGCACCGCGCAAGTGGTGCAGTATTACCTCGGCGGCGTGATGCCCGGCCACATCGAACGCCGCCGCGGCGCGCGCCGTCATCAACTGGGCGGCGGCGACGAACGCCTGGTCTGCCACCTGGTCTGCTCGCGCGAGGAACAGGACGGCGCGCCGGAGGCCCCGCTGCGACCCGGGCAGGTCATCTGGCGCACGGGCAGCGAAACCAGCACGCCGGATGCGCCGATGCCACAGGACTTCCAGGCGATGTTCGCGAATGCGGATGCATTCAACGCCGACGCGGAGAAATATCGCGAAAAGATCGAAGCCGCGGATTCGCAATCCAATTCGCACGAAGCCGCGGCGGATCCTGCGCGGCAGGGTTCCATTGCAACGCTGTTCCGCACCGCCGACTGGCTGGCGGTGCATTTCCAGAAGCGCGTGCTGCTGGCCATGCGGATCACCTACACGGTGGCCGCGTTGATGGGCATCGCCTTCGCGGTGTACGACAACCTGACCGCGCAGGATTACATGATCTACGTGTTCCTGCTGCTGTTCGCCATCGGCATCCTGATCAGCACCCTCGCCCGTCGCCGCGGCTGGCATCGCAAATACCTGGATTACCGCGCGCTCGCCGAAGGCCTGCGCGTGCAGGGTTACTGGCGGCGCGCCGGCATCCCGCTGAGCGGCGATCCCGAGTTCGCGCATGACAGCCTGCTGCAGAAGCAGGACATCGAACTGGGCTGGACCCGCAACGTGATGCGCAGCGCGCCGCTTTTCGAAGATGCGCCGCACGCCGATGATCTGCACGCGGTCATCCGGGATTGGGTCGGCGATCGCGGCAACGATGGCCAGCTTGGCTACTACCGGCGCAAGACCGTGCAGCGCGAACGCACGCACCGCGTGACCGAGGCGATCGGCGCGGTCAGCCTGTACGCCGGCGTCGGCATCAGCATCGCGCTGGCAGTGCTGGCTTACCGGCTATCCGCCGACCTGAAGAACGATCTGATCGTGATCATGGCGGTGTTCTCGGTCGCCTCGGCGGTGCGCGAGGCGTATGCCTACCGCAAGGCCGACAAGGAACTGATCAAGCAGTACCGGTTCATGCAGCGCATTTTTGCCAATGCGCGCACGGCGCTCGACGGGGCGAAGGACGCGGAGGAGCAGCGCGACATCCTGCGCGCGCTGGGCGAGGCCGCGCTGGCCGAACACGCCGAATGGGCGGTCATGCACCGGCAGCGGCCGCTGGAACCGGGGAGGATGTGACGGCGGTTGCATGCCGCTCTACCGCCTTCATCCTGTTTGCTTTATCCTCGGCCGGTCATGGAGTCGCACACAGCCTCCGTCGTCGAGCTCGAACCCCGCGCCGTGGTCGCGGACCTGCACAGCACGCGGGTGCTGTCGCTTGACGCGGGCGGACGCATCCTCGACTGGATAAGCTGGCAGGATGCGGCATGCCTGTACGTGCGCGAGGCGGTGGCCTGGACGCTGGGTGAGCCCTGCCTCACCGTGCACGGCGGCTTCCGCAACGACGGCGAGCAGAGCATCCTGTCGCTGCACCCGATCGTCGCCAGCCGCGGGCATTGCCGCTCCGGCGCGGTGGACCCGTCGCCCGCGTTGACCAACGCCGCGCTGTTCGCGCGCGACCGCCACATCTGCATGTATTGCGGCACGCACTACAGCCGCGGCGAACTGACGCGCGACCACGTGGTGCCGCTCTCGCGCGGCGGCCGCGACATCTGGGTCAACGTCGTCACCGCGTGCCTCGCCTGCAATATCAGGAAGGGCGGGCGCACGCCGCAGCAGGCCGGCATGCCGCTGCTGGCCGTGCCGTACAAACCGAGCTGGGTCGAGCACCTGATCCTGTCCAACCGCAACATCCTTGCCGACCAGATGGAATTCCTGGTGCACCATCTGCCGAAGAACCGGCGGGTGAACTAGGGCGACAGCTGCAAACTGCTGCGCCCCGCATGTTTTCCGTCGCGCAAAAGCGCGACCCTCCCCCCTTCGGTCGCAAGCCTCCGCGCTGTAGAATGCCTCGCTTTTGACGCGGTGCAACAACCGCGCGCAAAGGAGATTCCGTGGACCCGCATCAGCCCCGCCCGCCGGAACATGAAAGTGTGCGCACCGAAGGGAGCACCGACGCATTGCCGGTCGCGCCGGCACTCGGCCTGTCGCTGGACGCGGCGAGCATGCCGCGCGAGTCAACGCTGGTTTCGCATCGCATCCTGTTGACCGGCGCGCTGGCGGTGCTGCTCGGCGTGGTCGCCGCCTACGTCGCGCAACTGTTGATGCTGATGATCAACCTGATCACCGACATCTCCTTCTATGGACGGATTTCGGACGTAATTGGTCCGACGGCGCACAAGGGCTCCTTCGTGCTGTCGCCCGCATTCAACCACCTCGGCGCCTGGGTGATCGTGATCCCGGCGATCGGCGGCCTGATCGCCGGCGTGATGGCGCGCTGGGGTTCGCGCGCGATCCAGGGCCACGGCATTCCCGAAGCCATGGAGCAGGTGCTGCTGAACGAATCGCGCATCGCTCCGCGCATCACCTTCCTGAAACCGGTGTCCTCGGCTTTCGCGATCGGCACCGGTGGCCCGTTCGGCGCGGAAGGTCCGATCATCTCCACCGGCGGGGCGCTGGGCTCGCTGATCGGGCAGTTGCTGCGCGTCACCGCGCACGAGCGGAAGGTGCTGCTCGCGGCGGGCGCCGCGGCGGGCATGGCCGCGGTGTTCGGCGCGCCGGTGTCGGCGCTGGTACTGGCGGTCGAGCTGCTGCTGTTCGAATTGCGCCCACGCTCGCTGATCCCCGTTGCGCTGGCCACCTTCACCGCCACCGGCGTGCGCTATGCGACCTTCGGCTCGGGCGCGGTGTTCGCGATGCCCAATATCGCCGAGCCGGGCGGCTGGGCACTGGGCAGCTACATCGTGCTGGGCGCGATTGTCGGCTTTGCCAGCGTGTTGATCACCAAGGCCGTGTACGGCGTCGAAGATGCGTTCGAGAAGCTGCCGATCCACTGGATGTGGTGGCCGGCGATCGGCGGCGTGGCGGCCGGCCTGATCGGCTGGTTCGCGCCGCATACGATGGGCGTGGGTTACGACAACATCGATGCGCTGGTGCAGGGCAGCTTCGGCCTGAAGGTGCTGGTTTCGTTGTGCGTATTGAAGTTCCTGTCCTGGGTGATCGCGCTCGGCAGCGGCACGTCGGGCGGAACGCTCGCGCCGCTGTTCATGATCGGCGGTGCGATGGGCGCCCTGATCGGCCTCGGCATCGGCCACCTCTGGCCGGCGTTCGGCATCGATCCGCGCATCGCCGCCCTGGTCGGCATGGCCGCGATCTTCGCCGGCGCCTCGCGCGCGCTGCTCACCTCGATCGTGTTCGCGTTCGAGACCACGCGCCAGCCGGCCGGGCTGCTGCCGCTGCTGGGCGGCTGCACCGCGGCCTACCTGATCTCGGCGTTGATCATGCGCAACACCATCATGACCGAGAAGATCGCGCGGCGCGGCGTGCGCGTGCCGAGCGAGTACGAAGCCGACCTGCTTTCGCAGATTGCCGTGGGCCAGGCCTGCACGCGCGAAGTGCGCACGCTGAAGACTTCCGACGAGCTGGGCGATGTGCTGCGCTGGATGAACTCCGGCCGCGTGCGCGCGCAGCACCAAGGCTATCCGGTGGTGGACGACAGCGGCCGCGTGCGCGGCGTGGTCACGCGCCGCACGTTGCTGGATCCGGACCTGCCGGGGCTGAAGCGCATCGGCGAACTGCTGAAGCGCGGGCCGATCATCGTGTTCGAGGATCACTCGCTGCGCGACGCCGCCGACCTGATGGTGGCGGAGAACGTCGGCCGCCTGATCGTGGTCTCGCGCGAGGATCCCACCAAGCTCACCGGCATCCTGACCCGCAGCGACGTGCTCGCGGCGAACGCCAAGCGGCTGCACGAGATGCGCCATGCGTCGCGCCAGATCCGCATCCGGCAGACGCTGAAAAGAAGGTTCGGGGTGAAGGCGTAACGGATCGTCATTCCGGGGCCGCTTTCCGGCTGTGCCGGAAAGTGGGGCCAGGAATCTGCTCCTGGTCAGCAAGGAAAGAGCAGGTTGCGGGGTTTGCGCGGATCGCATCCGCGCAGACCCGGAATGACGAGCAAGCAAGCGTGTTGGCGCTTCGCCCTGTTTTTGCCCTTGCCCTGCCCCCGCTTGCATCCAAGAATAGGCAAATGATCGATTCCTCCCGCTATCCACTGCTCTCGCGCATCGATTCACCCGCCGACCTCAAGCGGCTGAACGAGGAGCAGCTACCCGCCCTGGCGGACGAATTGCGCGCCTACCTGATCGAATCGGTGGCGAGCGTCGGCGGCCACTTCGGCGCGGGCCTGGGCGTGGTCGAGCTCACCGTCGCCCTGCAATATCTCTACGACACTCCGCGCGACCGCATCGTCTGGGACGTCGGCCACCAGTGCTATCCGCACAAGATCCTCACCGGCCGCCGCGACCGCATCACCACGATCAAGCAGAAGGACGGGCTGGCGCCGTTCGCCCGGCGCGCCGAGAGCGAATACGACGCCTTCGGCGTGGGACATTCGTCCACCTCGATTTCCGCCGCGCTGGGCATGGCAGTCGCCGCGCAGCGCAGGGGCGACGATCGCAAGGTCGTGGCGGTGATCGGCGATGGCGCGATGACCGCCGGCATGGCGTTCGAGGCGCTGAACCACGGCGGCGACGTCGAGCCGGACATGCTCGTGATCCTCAACGACAACGGCATGTCCATCAGCGAGAACGTCGGCGCCACGACCAAGATGCTGGCGCGCCTGCTCGCCAGCCGTCGGCTGAACCTCTGGCGCGAGCGCACCAAGCGCGCGCTGAAACCGCGCTCGCTGCTGTGGCGCTTCTTCAAGCGCTGGGAAGAACACGCCAAGGGCATGTTCGTGCCGAGCACGCTGTTCGAGGAGCTGGGCTTCCACTACACCGGTCCGATCGACGGCCACGACCTGCCCTCCCTGCTGCATTCGCTGAAGACGGTGAAGAACCTGCGCGGTCCGCAACTGCTGCACGTGATCACCACCAAGGGCAAGGGCTACGCCCCGGCCGAGCGCGAACAGATCGAATACCACGCGGTCGGCCCGTTCGATCCGCAGCAGGGCGTGGTGAAGAAGCCGGCGAGTGCCGCGAAGAAGCCCGCCTACACCGAAGTGTTCGGCGACTGGCTGTGCGACATGGCCGCGGCGGACGAGCGCCTCTACGGCATCACCCCCGCGATGCGCGAGGGTTCCGGACTGGTGCGTTTCTCGAAGGAATTCCCGCAACGCTACTTCGACGTGGCGATCGCCGAGCAGCACGCGGTGACGCTCGCGGCCGGCATGGCTTGCGAAGGCGCGCACCCGGTGGTGGCGATCTATTCCACTTTCCTGCAACGCGCCTACGACCAGTTGATCCACGACGTCGCGCTGCAGAATCTTCCCGTCTTGTTCGCGATTGACCGCGCCGGCGTGGTTGGTCCGGATGGGCCCACCCACGCGGGCAGCTTCGACCTCACCTATCTGCGCTGTATCCCGAACATGCTGGTGATGGCGCCGGCCGACGAGAACGAATGCCGGCAGATGCTGACCACCGGCTTCCGTCACGGAGGGCCTGCCGCAGTGCGTTATCCGCGCGGCACCGGTCCGGGCGTGGCGATCGAGCGCGAGTTGACCACGCTGCCGATCGGCAAGGCGCAGGCGCGCCGCCGCGGACGCGGGCTGGCCCTGCTCGCCTTCGGCAGCATGGTCGCGCCTTGCGAGAAGGTCGGTGCGGAACTGGATGCGAGCGTGGTCAACATGCGCTTCGTCAAGCCGCTGGACGAAGCGCTGATCCTTGAAATGGCGCGCACGCACGAGGCAGTCGTCACGATCGAGGAAAACGCCATCGCGGGCGGCGCGGGCGCCGGTGTAGCCGAACTGCTTGCCTCGCACGGGCTTGAACTGCCCCTGCTGCACCTGGGCCTGCCGGATGTCTTCCTCGAGCATGGCAGCCGCGACGAGCTGCTCCACGAGGCGGGACTGGACGTCGCCGGAATCCGCGCGGCGATCCTGGCGAGGTTCCCGCAGTTCGCACCGGGTGCATCGGTACTTCGCAGCGCCATTTAATGAAGTCAAAGCAGGCCATGGATGACCGTGTCGAAGTGAGCTCCGGCGCCGTCGCATGCCGCCGAGCATCGCAGCGACAAGCGCGGGAAAGGCGCGACGTCCGAGCAAGGGATGTGCGAGTTCGCGCCGGCGCGCGCCCGGCGAGAAGCGCAGGGCAGTCGAGCCAACCGGATGTTGGCGAGACCGCCATGCCCGGCGCCAATGGCTTTGGTTACTTTCCCCGGAAGGAAAGTAACCCGCGCCGTGGGACGGCGCGGAAAAAGACATGGATGTCGCGAGGCGAGCGCGAGAGCGGCACACTTAGTGCCCCAACAGCAGAAGCCGGCGAGCATCCGTCCATGGTGCGCTTCCCGGCCCGCACATCCCTGT
Organism: Rhodanobacteraceae bacterium; assembly: GCA_035694895.1. Taxonomy (GTDB): domain Bacteria; phylum Pseudomonadota; class Gammaproteobacteria; order Xanthomonadales; family Rhodanobacteraceae; genus 66-474. The sequence goes on from DASSFA010000344.1 coordinate 15,053, forward strand.
GCGTGCGTTCGTCAGCGCAGCCGATGCCCTTCAAGGCCATCGGCTTAGCGCGCTGTCTCACCCGTCCACTTCTTCAACCACCCGATCACCGTGTCATGCCAGAGCACGCTGTTCTGCGGCTTGGACACCCAGTGGCTTTCGTCGGGGAAGTAGAGCAACTCGCTCGGGATGCCACGCCGCTGCAGTGCGGTGAACGCGCCCAGGCCCTGCGTTTCCGGGATGCGGTAGTCGCGGCCGGAATGCACGACCAGCATCGGCACGCGCCAGTCTTTCACATGGTCGAGCGGGTTGAACTTCTCGTAGTTCTCCGGATGCTCGAACTGCGTGCCGCCATTCTCGTGTTCCTCGAACCACAGCTCGTCGGTGGCGTAGTACATCATGCGCGTGTCGAAGACGCCGTCATGGTCCACCAGGCACTTCCACGGCTGGTTCCACACGCCCGCGATCCAGTAGGTCATGTAACCGCCATAGCTGGCTCCCAGCGCACAGGCTTCATTGCCGTCGAGGAAGGAATAGTTGTCCAGCGCGTAAGCCCAACCCTTCTTCAGGTCTTCCAGCGGCGCGCCGCCCCAGTCGCCGGAGATGGCATTGGTGAATTTCTGGCCGTAGCCAGTAGAGCCGTGGAAGTTGATCGCGACCACCGCGAAGCCCGCACCCGCGTAGGTTTCCGGATTCCAGCGGTAATGGAATTCGTTGAGCCACTCGCCTTGCGGGCCGCCGTGGATCAGGAATGCGACCGGGTACTTCTCGCCGGCCTTGAACCCGACCGGCTTCATCACGTAGCCCTGCACGTCATCGCCGTTGGCACCCTTGAAGGTGAACCACTGCGCGTCGCCGAACTCGATGTCGGCCAGGCGTGCGGCGTTGAAGTGCGTCACTTGCGTGACGTCGCCACCCTGCGGATTCATCGTGTAGAGGTCAACCGGATGCTTGAAATCCTCGCGCCCGGCGACGATGCGGTTGCCCGCCACGTCGTAGCCCGTGACGGTGCCATCGCCGAGGATCTGCGTGGCCTTGCCGCTGGCGATGTCGATCGCGAACAGAGGATGCGTGCCGGCGTCGTCCGCGGTGACAAACAACGTCTTGCCGTCGGCCGACAACGACAACCCTCCCGGTGACCGATCCCAGTTTGGATCGATCTCGCGCTTTTCGCCGGTGGCGAGATCCATCGCCATGATGCCGAAGCGGTCTGCTTCGAAACCCGGCGTCTTCATCGCAAGGTAGTAAAGCGTCTTGCCGTCGTGCGAAGGCAGCGGCGCGGCGTCCCAGGCCTTGTTGTCGGCGGTCAGGTCGCGCGGCGCGGCGGAGCCGTCGCTCGGCACCGCGTAGATGTCGAAATTGGTGGACCAGGGTTCGGTCGTGCCGGCGATGCGCACGTCGAAGTACACGGTCTTGCCGTCGGGGGAGAACTGGTATTCACCCTCGTCGCCGAACGGTTTGCTTGGCACGTCGCCGTCAATGCCCCTGGTCAGCCTGATCGGCTGCGCGGCTCCCTTCAACGGCATGATGAAGAGCTGGCCGCGGCGATGATCCGACCACGTGTCCCAATGCCGCACGAACAGGCGCGTGTAGATGCGGCCGGTGGCCTTGTCCTTCTTCTGCGCATCCAGCCGCTCCTTCGTGCAGGCGAGATCGCTGCAGTCCTCGAACACCTGCGCGGAGAACAGCAGTTGCTTGCCGTCCGGCGAGATTCGGTAGTTGTCCACGTCCACCGGCAGGTGCGTCACCTGGTGAGGCGTGCCGCCGGCGACCGGCACCGACCACAACTGCGTGCTGTCGTTTTTCGTCCCCAGGAAGTAAAGCGTCTTGCCGTCCGGCGAAAACCGCCCGCCGTTCGCGTTCAACTTCGGATCGGTAACGCGCACCGGCTTGGCACCGGCCTTGTCCAGGTCCAGCACCCAGACGCTGTTGATGCCCTTGTTGGCAGCGTAATCGGTGCTGCGCACGGTGAAGGCGACATGGCTGCCGTCCGTGGTGAGGTGCGGATCGGACACCCGATCCATCATCACCAGATCGTGCACATTGAACGGGTGCGGCGCGGCAAAGGCGATCGCCGGCGCGAGCGCCAGCAGCGAGACGACGGTCAGACGGTTCATCGGTGCATCCCTGGGTGGCCGGACCGCAACGGTACGGCCAGCGGCCGGAGCGCGCAAGCGTGCCCGCTAACCCGGGTGACCTCCAGGCGGATCAACCGGCTAGGTCTTCGAACACCGCGTCAAGGCCTTCTTGCCAGTCGGGCAATTCGAGGTCGAACGTCTCGCGCAGGAGCGACGTGTCGAGGACGGAGTACGCCGGCCGTCGCGCGCGGGTGGGGTATTCGCTGGTCTTGATCGCCTCCACTTCGGGGGCGCGAGCGATCAGGTGCTTGCGATGCGCGCGGTGAAGGATGGCGCGCGCGAACTCGCACCAACTTGCCTGCCCGCCGGCGGTCAGGTGATAGACACCATCCAGTGCATGCGCGGTCATGTCGCCCTGGCCGGCGTTGAACCAGCGCGGAACGATTTGTGCCGTAACCTGCGCGATCAGTTCCGCCGGCGTGGGCGCACCGACCTGATCGCCCACCACGCGCAAGGTGTCGCGTTCGCCCGCCAGCCGCAGCATGGTGCGGAGGAAATTGTGCCCGCGCGGCGCGTACACCCAGGCTGTGCGCAGGATCAGGTGCCGGGCGCCGCTCGCGCGCAGCGCGAATTCGCCTGCGAGTTTGGAACGCCCGTAGGCGCCGACCGGATTGGGCGGATCGTCTTCGCGATACGGCTGGTGCGCGCGGCCATCGAATACGTAGTCGGTCGAGTAATGCAGCACGCGCGCATCGTGCTTCGCCGCCCACTCGCCCAGCACGCCGGGCGCCTGCCCGTTGATGCGCATCGCGAGGTCCGATTCGTCCTCGGCGCGATCGACTGCGGTGTACGCGGCCGCGTTGACGATCAGGTCCGGCGCGATGCGATCCAGCGCCTCTTGCATCCCTTCGAGGTCCGCCAGATCAACCCGCTCGCATTCCAGACCGTTCTCCAGCTTGCCGTCGCGCGTGGCGAGGACCAGCTTGCCTTCCGGCGGATCACCATCACGCTGGTGATCGCAGGACAGATGGCAGAAATGCGGATTGAGCTTGCGCGCGGTATGTCGCAGCGTGAATTGCAACGCCTGTCCGACCTGGCCATTGGCGCCGAGCAACAGGATGCGCGCGGAAGTGTTCATGGCGAATACGAAGGCAGCTTGTCCTCGGGCACATCTGCAAGGAACGGCGCGATCCCGTCCTTGTCCGACAGCAGCGGCTCGGCAACCGGCCAGTCGATCGCGAGCTGCGCATCGTTCCAGCGGATGCCGGCATCGGCCGCGCGGTCGTACAGCGCCGTGCACTGATAGACGAAAGTCGCGGATTCGCTCACCACGCAGAAGCCGTGCGCGAAGCCTTCCGGGATCCAGAACTGGCGCTTGTTCTCCGCGGTGAGCATTGCCGCGGTCCAGCGACCGAACGTGGGTGAGCCGCGGCGGATATCCACCGCGACGTCGTAGACCTCGCCCTCCAGCACGCCGACCAGCTTGCCCTGCGGATTCGGCCATTGATAATGCAGGCCGCGCAGCACGCCGCGCATCGAGCGCGACACGTTGGATTGCACGAAACGCGCATGGATGCCGAGTGCTGCGTACTTCTCCGCGTGGAAACTTTCGTAGAAATAGCCGCGGGCATCGCCGAACACCGCGGGCTCCACGATGCAGCAGCCTGACAGATTGGTTTCGATCCGCTTCAATTGTGGCGCGCTCATCGCACCACACCCTGTTCGATCATCTGCAGCAGGTACTGGCCGTAGCCGGTCTTGGCCAGCGCCTTGGCGAGTTCGC
>DASSFA010000345.1:0-2733 GCA_035694895.1 Rhodanobacteraceae bacterium
AGTCGGTGGAATGGCTCGAACACTTCCTGCAGAACTTCCCCGGCACCGTGGTCGCGGTGACGCACGACCGCTATTTCCTCGACAACGCGGCGGAGTGGATCCTGGAACTGGATCGCGGTCGTGGCATCCCGTGGAAGGGCAACTACTCCTCGTGGCTGGAGCAGAAGGACGAGCGCCTGAAGCAGGAAGCCTCGGCCGAGAAGGCGCGTCAGAAGGCGATCCAGCGCGAACTGGAATGGGCGCGCAGCAACGCCAAGGGCGGCCGCAGCAAGGGCAAGGCGCGCCTGGCGCGCATGGAAGAGCTGCAATCCATCGAATACCAGAAGCGCAACGAGACCAACGAGATCTTCATTCCGCCGGGCGAACGCCTCGGCAACAACGTGATCGAGCTGAAGGGCGTGAGCAAGTCTTTCGGCGACCGGTTGCTGATCGACGATCTCAGTTTCTCGGTGCCGCCAGGCGCGATCGTCGGCATCATCGGGCCCAACGGCGCCGGCAAGTCCACGCTGTTCAAGATGATCACCGGCCAGGAAAAGCCGGACAAGGGCGAGATCATCATCGGCCAGACGGTGAAGATCGCCTACGTGGACCAGAGCCGCGAGAAGCTGGAAGGCAACCACAACGTGTTCCAGGAAGTCTCCGGCGGCTCGGACATCCTCAACATCAACGGCATCGAGATCCAGTCGCGCGCCTACATCGGCCGCTTCAACTTCAAGGGCCAGGACCAGCAGAAGCTGGTGGGCACGCTCTCGGGCGGTGAACGCGGACGCCTGCATCTGGCCAAGACGCTGCTGCAGGGCGGCAACGTGCTGCTGCTCGACGAACCGTCCAACGACCTCGATATCGAGACGCTGCGCGCGCTGGAAGACGCGCTGCTGGAGTTCCCCGGCAACGCGTTCGTGATCTCGCACGACCGCTGGTTCCTCGACCGCATAGCCACCCACATCCTCGCCTTCGAAGGCGATTCGCACGTCGAGTTCTTCCAGGGCAACTACAAGGAATACGAGGAAGACAAGAAACGCCGGCTGGGCGACGACGCGGGGCCGCACCGGATCAGGTACAAGAAGCTGGCCTAGAAGCTCTGGATGAGCTGCTGCGATCGGCAGGTCGCGGCGCTCCCTTCATAGGTCCCGCCAGGCAGAACTTTTTTGGCGCTCAGAGCTGGCCGAAAATTTCCCGCATCGCCGAGTCATCGCGCTTGTAGTTCGGCCCGGGCTTGTCGAAGTGCTCGTCGAGCAATTCCAGGTCGCTGATCTTCGACACGTCGAACAGCGGCTCGGCTTGCGTGCCGCCCTCAAGTTGATGCGCGCGCAGCAGTTCGGTGCCGCGATGGCCGATGCCATGGCATTGCGGATCCACGAGGCGAGTGGTGCCGTGATAGACGAAGCGCAGCCGGCGCTTCTCGCGGATCGCCCGATCAATGGCGTTCATCCCGTTGATCATCCACACCGCGACTTGATTGCGCCGTGATCAGCGCGGCTGGAACGCGCGCACCTCGCCGTCGTCGCGCAACGTGAACGGATTGAAGTCGGTGTGCGGATCGTAGGTGTCGGCGTTCTCGCGGCGCTTCAGCCAGCCGACCACCGCGTAGGTCAACGGGGTTGCAACCGTTTCCACCAGCACCTTCATGATCCAGTTGAACAGGATCACCTTCACGATCGTCTGGCCCTCCCAGATTCCCAGGAAGGCGATCGGATAAAACGTCAGGCTGTCCACGCCTTCACCGACGATGGTGGAGCCGATGGTACGCGTCCACAGCCAGCGCCCGCGCGTCCACAGTTTCATCTTCGCCATCACGAAGGCATTGGCGAAATCACCTACCCAGAAGCCGACCAGTGACGCGAGCGCGATGCGCCAGGTGCTGCCGAACACGATCTCCAGCGCAGGCTGCAGCTTCGCATCGAACGGTTCGACCGGACTGACCGGCATGTTGATGATCGCCTGCGTCATCACGCTGGCGAACACCAGCGCACCGAAGCCTGCCCAGGTTGCGCGGCGTGCGCGCGCATAGCCGTAAACTTCGGTCAGCACGTCATCGAAGATGTAGCTGATCGGGAAGAACAGGTTGCCGGCGCCGAAGGTGAGCGCGCCGATCAGCGGCAGCGTGATCGTGCAGACCTTGGCCGGGCCGATCAGGTTGGAGCACAGCAGCACGCCGACCATGCCGCCGACCAGCAGATCGTAGTAACGGAACCCGCGGCGCGGTGCGCCTTCGATGCTTGCGCTCATGTGATCCCCCGAACCATGCAGGACGCGCCGGCGCGCGACCGTCTCGCATCATACCGAAGTCGCCTGCTGGTCCTGGGATCTCTTGCAGGAACCCGGGCGACCTTCGCATGGATCGCGCAAGGTCACACGGAAAAAGACGGCGCTTTTCGCCGGCGCTCCTACACGCGTTTGCGCCTGCGCAGCGCAAGCAGCGGCGCGGTCAGCGCGAAATGCAGCCAGATGCCGCACCATACCGCCGCGCGCGTCAGCGGATTGCGCGCTGCCGTGTCGAACTTGCGGAACCAGCGCCACATGCCGCGATGCTTGTGGCGCGACACGAATACCGGCCGGTGCCGGCTGGATCCGCCCTTGCCGTGCAGCACGCGCACGTGGCCGGCCAGCAACACCTGGAATCCGGCATCGCGCACGCGGCGGCAAAGATCCAGGTCCTCGCAATGCAGGAAGTAGTCCTCGTCGAAGCCTTCGAGCTTTGCGAACACCATACGAGGAACCAGCATCAGCGCG
>DASSFA010000346.1:0-2989 GCA_035694895.1 Rhodanobacteraceae bacterium
TCAGCAGCAGTGGTTCGCCTCCGTGCGAGGGGATCGAATACAGATGCGGCCAGCCGTCAAGATCGGCCAGAAACACCAGGCGATCGCCCGCCGCCCAGTGCAGGTTCGCTTCGCCCGCGGTCTCCGGATACGAGCCCGCCAGCGTATCCGGGCTTTGCCACACGCGCTGTCCGTTGCCGCTGGAGACGTCGGCCGTCCAGACGGACCACGGATGCGGCACCTGCTGCAGCAGCGGTTCGGGTGCACCGCCGCGTCCGGGCAGGCGCGTGAAGGCGATACGTGTGCCGTCCGGCGACCAGCGCGGCGAACCGTCGCGGCCGGTCGAAGGGGTGAGGTACGCCAGCGGCGTCTTGTCATCGCTGTACACGCCGATGAAGGCGTGATCGTCGCGATCCGACACGAACGCCAGCCGCGCGCCGTCCGGCGACCATTGCAGCCCACCATCCTTGCCGCGATCGAAGAACAGCCGCTTCGGCGCGCCGTGCTTGTCCTTGTCCGGGTGTTTCGCGTCGGTACGGTAGTCCAGGGACACCGTCCACACCTGCCCATCCTTGAGGTAGGCGAGCCTGCCGCGCGACGAGATCGCCGGGGCATCGCCTTCGGTCACTTCGTGCACCGCGCCGTCGGGCAGGCGCGCCGCCCACAACATCACTTTCGGTTCGGTCGCATTCGAGGCCGGATCCGGCGCCAGTTTGTCCGGCCAGTTGGCGTCGTGATCGCCGCCGCGCACGAACACCAGCGCATCACCCGAAGGCGAAAACGTGAGCTGCGTGATCTCCTGCCCGTCGTCCTGCGTGAAATGCGTGAGCTGGCGCGGCCTGAACTGCGGCGCCTGCGCGACCCACACATTGCGCACGCCGCGCAGATTGACCACCCACGCGATGCGATCGCCGTGTTCCGCCGCCACGAGGTCATTGGTGAACGGATAGTCGAGCACCTGTTGCAGCGTGAACTCCGCCGTGCCCGGGTTGGCGGCTCTTGCGGGCGGCTGTTTCGGCGCCGCACACGCCATCGGCACGACCAGCGCAGCGAGGAAGACAAATGCGATCAGACGAACGCGACGAGCGACACCGTGCATGGCCTTCTCCCCGATGGACGCGTCAGGCACTCATACCTGCACAGCCACGACCGGGGAAGTGCGGGCGGTCACAAAGCCCGGAGTTTTCGCACACCCGATTTGCAATCCTGGCTCGCCGGCCCAATGATCGCCCCTCCTGGCACGATCTGCTCCCGGAATCGCCTCGATGGTGCACGCAATCATCGCGCTGATCGCAGAATACGGACTGCTGCTGGTTTTCCTGAATGTCCTCGTCGAGCAGGCCGGGGTGCCGGTGCCCGCAGTGCCTACGCTGGTGGTGGCGGGCGCGCTGGCAGCGGGCGCGCAACTGTCCCTCGTCGGAGTGCTGCTCGTTACCTTGCTGGCCTGCCTGCTCAGCGATCTGACGTGGTATTGGGCCGGCCGGCGCTTCGGTGCGGGCGTGATGCGTGTCCTCTGCCGCATTTCGCTGTCACCGGACACCTGCGTCCGCAAGTCCGAGCGGCATTTCCAGCGCTGGCGCGGACAGGTCCTGCTGGTCGCCAAGTTCGTGCCGGGGTTGTCCACGGTGGCGCCCCCGCTGGTCGGCGCGATGGGCTTGCCGGTGGCCCGCTTCGTCCTGCTGGACGGGCTCGGCTCGCTGCTGTGGGCCGGTGTGGCGGTGGGCCTGGGTTACGTTTTCCATGCACAGATAGACCAGGTGCTTGCGGCGATGGCGAATGCAGGCACCTTCGCCTTCGAAGGCGTGCTGGGATTGCTGGTGCTGTACATCCTCGCCAAATGGTGGCAGCGCCGGCGCCTGCTGCGGGCCTTGCGCATGGTGCGGATCACGGTCGAGGAACTGAATCGGGCGATGCAGGGTGGCAGCGCACCATTGGTGATCGACGCGCGCTCGGAGATATCGCGCATGCTGGACGCGCGAATCATTCCCGGCGCGATGCTGGCCGACGCGAACGGTGCCGACTGGAGCCTGCGCGACGTCCCGTTCGATCACGAACTGGTGATCTACTGCAACTGCCCGAATGAAGTATCGGCAGCCAGGGTGGCGAAGGCGATGATGGAGCGTGGGTATCGGCGAGTGCGACCGCTGCTGGGCGGGCTGGACGCGTGGAGCGCGGCGGGCTACGCGGTGCAGTACCTGCCGCAGGTTGCGGGCACGCCCGGAGGTGAGGCACCGGACCCGCCGCTTCCCGCGTGATCCGGCACGATCGACGCAACTGCTGATCGTCCGTGTCGGTGGTTCCACTGCTCGTCCCGGTGCGGCGGCGCCGCGGCGCACGGCGACGCTGGCGAGGCGTCGCACGTCCTGCCCTGGCCTGCGATTTTTTCCGACCGCCTTGCAGTCGAATACTCGCTCAATGCACGGCGGCAGCGCCCACCGCCCACGTCCGCCGCAGCGGATGCGCCTCGGTGTTGAACGTGACCGCGTCGAAGTCCAGTGCCTGCGGATCGAACAGCAGGTAGTAGTACTTGAAGGTTTCCGCGAACACGAAGCTTTCCATGTCGTCACGTTTTTCCTTCGTGACCACGCTCTTCAGCGCGGCGTAGCCGGCATCGGTACGACAGTACTTCACGAAATCGTCGAACATCGTGCGGCCCATCGCGAGGTATTTCGGGTCGTGCGTGAAGTGGTAGAGGTAATAAGTGGACTCGACGATTTCGGGCCGCAGCGCGTAACCGTCGTAATCCACTTTCATCGTGCGGTAATCCAGCACCTCGGGCTCGATGCCGTACAGGTTCCACATCTTGAACGAAGAATCCTGCAGCCGCGCCGCGCGCGGCACGTCGCCCGACAGCGCCAGCAACGCAGGGAAGAACGCATCCAGCGCGCCGTAGTCGGTCGCGGTGCGCTTGCCGGTATTCATGTCGGCGTGGCCGTACCAGAGTTCGCCGCGGACTTCGTCGGCGAGATACTTGTTCACGGACGGAATGCAGGCCTTCCACATTGCCAGG
>DASSFA010000347.1:0-20686 GCA_035694895.1 Rhodanobacteraceae bacterium
GCACCAGCGGTGCGGACGGCACAATGGTGTGACCGCGATCCTTGAAGAATTCCAGGAAGCGCGCGCGAATCTCGGCAGTTTTCATGCAGTTATGTCGCAAAGCTCAGGTGATGGCGAGTCAAGGCGGCGCGACCGCCGACCGCCAAAACCCTTGGCGGAACTTCACTCGCCGGAATCGCCAACCTCGGAATGGGTGACGATTCTAACTGTGGCGGCGCTGAAACCGCGGCGCAAGAGGAATGCCGCGCGCTTGCCGCGCTCGGCATGATCGAGAGCGGGCTTCGTGCCGTACTTCTTGTGCATTTGCGCGCGCGCCAACGCCAGCCAGTCGGCATCCGCCGCGTCCAGCAAGGCGTGGATCGCCGCATCGGCGAGCCCGTGCGAACGCAGTTCGGCGCGGATACGGTCAGGGCCGTAACCCTGCCCCACCCGCGCGCGCATGATCATCTCGCCGAAGCGATCGTCGTCCTGATAGTGCTGGTCGTGCAGACGCCTGAGTGCGCCTTCCGATTCCTGCTCGTCGCAACCGGCATGCTCCAACCGCGCGCGCAGTTCGCGCTGCGAGTACTCGCGGCGGGCGAGCATGCCGAGCGCGCGATCGTAGGCGCTGCGCTCGGCAGTATCGCTGCGCATATTCCGGTTGCGTTTCATCGCATCGGTGAGCCTTCAACCATTGCGACCCCAACCACCTTCACAGCAACCAGTGTCCAGGATTTCGCCGCGCTCCATCCGGGCTATGACTTACGCCTCGACTTCCTCGGCATCTTCGGTCGCGGCGACACCGCCCGTACGCGCAGCGGCCAGCAGCTTGGCGCGCAGGGCTTCATCCAGCTGCTTCGCCGCGGCCGGGTTGTCCTTGAAATACTGACGGGCATTTTCCTTGCCCTGCCCGATGCGCTCGCCACCGTAGCTGTACCACGCGCCCGATTTCTCGACCAGGTTGTGGACGACGCCCAATTCGATCAGCTCGCCCTCCCAGGAGGTGCCCTCGCCGTACAGGATTTCGAACTCCGCCTGCCGGAAGGGCGGCGCGACCTTGTTCTTGACCACTTTGACGCGGGTCTGCGAACCGATTACCTCCTCGCCCTTCTTCACCGCGCCGATGCGACGGATATCCAAACGTACCGAAGCATAGAACTTCAGCGCGTTGCCGCCGGTGGTGGTTTCCGGGTTGCCGAACATCACCCCGATCTTCATGCGGATCTGGTTGATGAAGATCACCAGCGTGTTGGAACGCTTGATGTTGGCGGTGAGCTTGCGCAGCGCCTGGCTCATCAGGCGCGCGTGCAGGCCGACGTGCGAATCGCCCATTTCGCCTTCGATTTCGGCTTTCGGCGTCAGCGCGGCGACCGAGTCCACCACCACCACGTCCACGGCATTGGAGCGCACCAGCATGTCGGCGATTTCCAGCGCCTGCTCGCCCGTGTCGGGCTGCGACACCAGCAGGTCGTCCACATTGACGCCCAGCTTTTCGGCGTAGCTCGGATCGAGCGCGTGCTCTGCGTCCACGAACGCGGCGGTGCCGCCGTTGCGCTGGCAGTTGGCAATCACCTGCAAGGTGAGCGTGGTCTTGCCCGAGGATTCCGGGCCGTAGATCTCGACCACGCGGCCGCGCGGCAGGCCGCCGACGCCCAGCGCGATATCCAGCCCGAGCGAGCCGGTGGAAACGACGTCGATCGCCTCGTTGGTGCGGTCGCCCATGCGCATCACCGCGCCCTTGCCGAACTGCTTCTCGATCTGACCCAGCGCGGAAGCGAGCGCGCGGCGCTTGTTGTCGTCCATTGCGAATTCCTCGGATGCTTGTACTGGCGTGAAGTGTTCTGTAAGGCGATCTCATCGCCTGCGACGATGAAACCGAATCTGGCAGGCATTATTTCACAGCGCAGCAATCACGAAAGTGGCCCGCGCCCCGTCACGCTGTCAGGGATTTCCTATGCCAGCGAAACATATCCTGGTGTTTCGCCGGCACGCCGGGCTCGGCGCATGTCCGGGCCCGATTTCCTGAGGGGAGACTCGCCTCGCGGCGACGCGTCCTTGCATCGGGAATTTTGCGGTCACGACGGCAAAATCCTCCGGATACCCTCCAGCGCGCGTGCGACGGTCTGGCGGCGCACCGCTTCGCGGTCCCCGTCGAACCGGAACGCTTGCGCGTTCGCGTAGCCACCGCGGCGTTTCCATGCGATCCACACCGTGCCGACCGGCTTGTCCGGCGTACCGCCCGAAGGACCGGCGATGCCGGTCACGGCCACCGCGATCGTCGCGCCGAAACGCGCCAGCGCGCCGGATACCATTTCGATCGCCGTTTCCTCGCTGACCGCCCCGTGCTGCTCCAGCGTGTGCGGATTGACGCCGAGCAACGCCTCCTTGGCTTCGTAGCTGTACGCCACCACCCCGCACTCGAACCAGGCCGAGCTGCCGGGCAGGTCGGTGAGCACCTTGGCGATCCAGCCGCCGGTGCAGGATTCCGCGCAGGCCAGCATCTCGCGGCGCTGCGTCAGCGCCTCCGCAAGCGCCCGCGCCAGCTCCTGCAGGTTTTCGTCGGAAGGGATGGTTTCGCGCATGCGCAGTCGGCCGGGCCAAACCGGTCTTTTACTCCGCCCGCGCGCGCGCGCCAAGCGCTGCATCCGAGGGTGGGCAGTCCGCGCGTGCCGTGCGAAACTCGCGCCTTCGCATTCCGCCGCCGCCATGAATCGCGACGATCTCGCCCAGCACACGCCATTGATGCGCCAGTACTTCGCCGCGAAGGCGGAGTATCCGGACACGCTGGTGTTCTTCCGGATGGGCGATTTCTACGAACTGTTCTATGAGGACGCGCGCAAGGCCGCGCGACTCCTCGACATCACGCTGACCCAGCGCGGGCAATCGGCCGGCGCGCCGATCCCGATGGCCGGTGTGCCGTACCACGCGGTCGAGTCGTATCTCGCCAAGCTGGTGCGGCTCGGCGAATCGGTGGCGATCTGCGAGCAGCTCGGCGATCCGTCGGCCTCGAAGGGGTTGGTCGAACGCAAGGTCGTACGGGTGGTCACGCCGGGCACGGTCACCGATGAGGCGCTGCTTCCCGAGCGCCGGGACAACCTGCTGCTCGCGATCGCCGCGAGCAAGACGGGTTTCGGGTTGGCCTGGGTGGACCTCGCCGGCGGGCGCTTCCTGTTGAGCGAAGTGAACGATGCGGAAGCGCTCTCCGCGGAACTCGCCCGGCTGGCTCCCGCGGAAACCCTGGTTTCGGAAGACGTGGCGTGGCCTGCCGCAGTCGCGTCATTGAACGGCTTGCGCAAGCGCCCGCCCTGGCATTTCGACCCCGACACAGCGCGACGCGAACTGACGAAGCATTTCGGCACGCGCGACCTTTCCGGCTTCGGTGCGGAACACCTGCACGCTGCCGTGGGGGCGGCCGGCTGCCTGCTGGCGTATCTGCAGGAAACGCAGAAATCCGCGCTGCCGCACCTCACCAGCCTCGCCGTCGAACAGGCGGACGAAACCATCGCGATGGATGCGGCCACGCGCCGCAACCTGGAACTGGACACGCATGCCAGCGGCGATCCACGTTTCACGCTCCTCGGGGTGCTGGACAACACGATCACGCCGATGGGCGCGCGCGCGCTGCGCCGCTGGCTGCATCGCCCGCTGCGCGATCGCGCGGTGCTGCGGGAGCGCCAGCTGGCGATCACCGCGCTGGTCGAAAGCCGCGCCTTCGAAACATTACGCGAACAACTGCGCGCGATCGGCGACCTGGAACGGATCCTTGCACGCGTGGCGCTGCGCAGCGCGCGGCCGCGCGACCTGGCCACCTTGCGCGACGGATTGCTTGCGGCACCGGCGCTGCGGGAAAAAATCGCGGCACTCGACAGCCCCTTGCTGCACGATCTGGTGGATCGCGTCGGCGATCATGCCGGGACCTCGCAAATGTTGAGCGCGGCCATCGTCGAACGCCCGCCGTTGCTTTTGCGCGACGGCGGTGCCATCGCGGATGGCTACGACGCCGAACTGGACGAGCTGCGCCAGCTTGCAACCAATGCGGATCAATTCCTGGTCGAGCTGGAGGCCCGCGAACGCGCGGCCACAGGCATCCAGACGCTCAAGGTCGGCTACAACCGCGTGCACGGCTATTACATCGAGTTCGGACGCGCGCAGGCCGACAAGGCGCCCACACACTACACGCGCCGGCAGACCACCAAGAATGCCGAGCGCTACATCACCGAGGAATTGAAGGCCTTCGAGGACAAGGTGCTTTCTGCGAAGGAGCGTTCGCTGATGCGCGAGCGCGCACTCTACGAAGGCGTGCTGGACGCGCTGACCGAACGCCTGCAACCGCTGAAGGAAGCCGCGAACGCGATCGCCGAACTGGATGCGCTCTCCGATCTTGCCGAGCGGGCGGAAACGCTCGACTGGTCACGTCCGCAACTGACGGACGAACCCGGCATCGCCATCGAGCGCGGCCGGCACCCGGTGGTGGAACAGGTGCGCGAGGAGCCGTTCGAGCCGAACGACCTGGTCCTCGACGATTCACGCCGGATGCTGGTGATCACGGGTCCCAACATGGGCGGCAAGAGCACCTACATGCGCCAGTGCGCGCTGATCGTGCTGCTGGCCCACGTCGGCAGTTTCGTGCCCGCGAGCAGTGCGCGGATCGGTCCGGTGGATCGCATCTTCACCCGCATCGGCGCGGGCGACGATCTCGCGCGCGGGCAGTCCACCTTCATGGTCGAGATGAGCGAAACCGCCAACATCCTGCACAATGCCACGCCGCACTCGCTGGTGTTGATGGACGAAGTCGGGCGCGGCACGTCCACCTACGACGGGCTTTCGCTGGCGCGCGCGGCGGCGGTGCACCTCGCCACCGTCAACCGTGCGTTCACGCTGTTCGCCACGCATTATTTCGAGCTGACGGAACTCGCCGCGCAGTTCGAGCACATCGCCAACGTGCACCTGGATGCCGTCGAATACCACGACCAGAAGCAGGGCGACCTGCTGGTCTTCATGCACGCGGTGAAGGAAGGGCCCGCCAACCGCAGTTTTGGCCTGCAGGTCGCCGCATTGGCGGGTCTGCCGAAGAGCGTGATCACGGAAGCGCGGCGCACGCTGGCGGAACTCGAAAGCGGCGGACACCCGAATTTCCAGCGAGCCGACGCACCGAACAGCGGGCCGGCGAAACCGCAAGCCGACCTGTTCGCGCCCCGCGAACCCTCCGCCGCCGAACGCGCGCTGGCGGAAATGGATCCCGATGCGCTGGCTCCGCGTGACGCCCTTGAGGCGTTGTATCGCCTCAAGTCGTTGCTGTAGGGAGCGGTTGCAGAACCGGTCGCGGAGCTGCCATCCCTCAAGCTCCGCGCGCGCTCCTACATTGAATCGATATCCCCCAGTGCCCGGATCAACCGCCGCGCGCGTTTGTCCGGTTTGCCCGGGGGCGGCTGGAAACCTGCGCGTGCGGCGCGACGCTGTTCGCGCGCGGCCTCGCGCGCCGCGCGCGAGACTTCCGATTCACGAAACAGCGCCTGCGCGGCCGCCGCCGAGCCCCGCTTTCCGCTCAGGCCCAGCACCTCGATCTCGAAGGATTCGTCTCCGCGCCGGACGCGCAGCTGGTCGCCCGGGTGCAAGGGCCGCGAGGGTTTGCAAGCCGCGCCATTGACCTCGACCTGCCCGTGCTCGATCGCCTGCTTGGCAAGCGAGCGGGTCTTGAAGAATCGCGCCGCCCATAACCAGGAGTCGGCACGTACGCCTGTCTGTTCCGCCGTCACATCTTGTCCGGATCCGTGGAGACATCCAGCCGGATTTCCTGCACGGTCACCTCGTCGATCTGCGCATCCGGCATGGCGACGTCCGGGATGGCATCCCATTCTTCCGCGCTGATATCGGCGGGAACCACCGGCCCGCTCTCCGGCGGCCGTTCGGGCAGGCGACCGGCCTGCACCAGCGCGCGGATGCGCTCGAACACCTCGGCGCGCCCGAACGGCTTCTTCAGGAAATCGTCGGCACCGAAACGTTGCACGTAGAACTGCTCGGTGGCCTGCAAGTTGCCGCTGATCATCACGATGGGCATGGCCTTGGTATGCGGATCGCGGCGCAGCGTGCGCAGCACCTCGAAGCCGCTCATGCCCGGCAAAACGATATCCAGGAAGATCAGGTCGGGTAGCTCGTTGCGGGCAATCGTGATTGCAGTCTCGCCGTCAGGCGCCTTCAGCACGGTGTAGCCGTCCTGGCCCAGCATCTTGCCCAGGACCGCGCGGATCGTCGGCGAATCGTCCACCACAAGCACCTGCGAACCCACCGGTGCGCGCACGCGCGAACCTTGCCGGCGCTCGATCGGCCCGGTTTCAGCTTCTGGCTTGGGAGAGCTGACTAAGCGCTTGAGGAAATCGAAAGCCATGGCCCGTCCCCTCGTTGGTCGGCCATAGTGTCAGCGGAACCGGGGTTGCGCGCAATCGCCGGCGCGGACCTCAGGCCGGCCTGTTCCTGAGCGCGGCGATCCTCTCCTCGATCGGCGGATGGCTCATCCAGAGGCGACCGAAGCCACGCGACACGGAATCGGAAATCCCGAACGCGGCCATCGCCTGCGGCAAGGTGCTGGCGCCGTGCTGCATCTGCAGTCGCTGCAGTGCGGCGATCATGCGTTCGCGACCGGCGAGCCTCGCGCCACCGGCATCGGCTCGGAATTCGCGCCAGCGCGAAAACGCCATCACGATCAGCGAGGCGATCAGGCCGAACACCAGTTGCAGGATCATCACCACGGCGAAATAGCCGATGCCGCCGCCACTGCGTTCGTTGTTGCCGGCGATCGCGCCGTCCACGACCCGGCCCACCACGCGCGCCAGGAAAATCACGAAGGTGTTGAGCACGCCTTGCAGCAACGTCATCGTGACCATGTCGCCATTGGCCACGTGTGTGATCTCGTGGCCGAGCACCGCGTCCACCTCGTCGCGGTTCATGCCGCGCAGCAGGCCGGTGCTGACCGCGACCAGTGCATGGTTGCGGCTGGCGCCGGTGGCGAAGGCATTCATCTCCGGGCCATCGTAGACCGCGATTTCCGGCATGCCGATCCCGGCTTTCTCCGCATGGCGGCGCACCGTGTCGAATAGCCAGCGCTCGTCCGCATCGCGCGGCTGCGCGATCACGTGCGCGCCGGTCGTCCACTTGGCAATGGATTTCGACATCGCCAGCGAAATGAATGCACCGCCGAAGCCGAACACCGCGGCGTACCCGAGCAGCGGCCACAGCCCGCCCGCACCCTGCACCGCGGCGAGGCGATCGAGGCCGAGGAAGTGCACGATGATGCCGAGCAGCAAAACGACGCCGAGGTTGGTGCCGACGAACAACAGGATTCTGCGCATGGTGCTTCTCTCGATGACTGTCACTTAGATCGTGGCAGCAGCCGGTTAGTTCAAGTCGGATTGCACCTGGTCGCGCCCGGGGGACGAGCGGTTTCACGCGCGATCGCATTCGCTGCGTTCGCGGGCCGGCAAGCCCGGCGACCGAGAGCCCGACCTCGAGGACAGCCTGCCTGCAATGCACCCGGCCGCGCGGACGCGACCGGGTGCGTCGGCCTCAACCGACCGCCTGTCCGCGGCGGCCGGCCCACGTGTAGGTCGCGATCACGATCACGGCGAACACGATGCCGCCGATGATCAAGGCGGGCGTCGCGAACGAATCGCCGACCACGGCCAGCGGCGCGTGGGGATTGGAAAAGCCGAGCTGGTCGGCGAACGCGATCAGCAGCGCGTACAGCACCGCCAGCAGGCTCTCGCCGACGATCAGGCCGGACGCCAGCAGCACGCCCAACTGCTTGGTGCCTTCCGGATTCTTGCCGCGGTCGGCGCGCGCGTCGAAAAACGCGCCGACGATCGCGCCGACCACCACCATCAGCGTGGTCGAGGTCGGCAGGTAGATGCCCAGGCCGACCGCCAGCGGTGGCAGGCGCGGGCCCTTCGTCGTGCGCACCAGGATTTCGTCGAGCACGATGATGATCACGCCGATCAGCGCGCCGATGCCGATCAGGCTCCAATCGATGTTGTGCTGGATCACGCCCTGCGCCAGCGCGGAGATCAACCCGGCCTGCGGCGCCGGCAGCGCGCGCGCGGGGTCTGCGCCTGGTGCGCCGTTGAAGCCGAAGGCCTGCTGCATCAGGTTCAGCACCGGAGGGATCACCAGCGCGCCGGCGATCACGCCGATCACCAGCGCCCACTGCTGCTTTTCCGGCGTGGCATCCACCAGCTGGCCGGTTTTCAGGTCCTGCAGGTTGTTGTTGGCAATGGATGCCACCGCGAACACGATCGCGGTGATGAACAGCGCGAACGCCACCACGGCCTTGCCCGTGCCCGCCTCCGCCTGCACGCCGGCGACCAGCAACAGCGCCGCGATGATCACGACAAGAATGCCGATGCCGGACAGCGGAGAGTTGCTGGAACCGATCAGGCCCGCCATGTAGCCGCAAACCGCGGAAACGACGAAGCTCAGGATCACCACGAACAGCACGCCGCCGATCGTCAGCATCCAGACATGGTCGCCCAGCCCGCTGGTGCGGCTGAAATTCCACAGCAGGAATGCCACGGGAATCAGGCACAACAGCGAAATCAGTCCGACCATGCCGATCGGCATGTCGTGTTCGGTACGCGGCATGGAGGCGAGCGTGCCCGCGCTGCGTGCACGCGAGGCGCGCATGGCGCCGGCCAGGCCGGCGACGACCGGCTTCACCAGCTTGCCCAGCGTGTAGATCGCGGCCACGCCGATCGTGCCGGCACCGACGAAACGCACGTACTGGCTCCACGCGCCTTGCGCCACGTCGGCTGCCGCGCCCGCAGCCGGATGCAAGGCGGTGAAGTGCGGAACCGCCCAGGCCCAGCCGATCAATGCGCCCACGCCCATCGCAATGCCGACCCACAAGCCGACGAGGTGGCCGACGCCGAACAGCATGAACGACAGCGCGAAATCGAAACCGCTGGCCGAGCCGCGGTCGCCGATGCGGAAATAGGAGGCCACGTCGGAGGCGAAGATCCTGGTCTGCACGATGACGTAGAAGATGGCGGACGCGATGGCGCCGGTCACGACCGCCTTCAAACCGGCACCGGTCGATTCCGCCGCACCCTGATGTTCCTCGCTGTCGCCGCTCGCGCCGACCTTCAGCACTTCGGCGCAGGCCACGCCTTCCGGATACGGCAGGTCCGAATCGGTGACCAGCGCGCGCCGCAGCGGGATCGTGTACATCACGCCGAGGATGCCGCCGGTGACGCAGATCCCGAACGAGGTCCAGAACGGGAACCCGCTCCACCAGCCGATCATGATCAGGCCGGGCAGCACGAAGATGATCGAGGACAACGTGCCGGCAGCCGACGCGACCGTCTGCACGATGTTGTTCTCCTGGATGGTCGCGTCGCGCACCGCCTTCAGCAACGCCATCGAGATCACCGCGGCGGGGATCGAGGTGGAGAAAGTCAATCCCGCTTTCAGGCCCGCATAGACGTTCGCGGCGGTGAACACCACCGTGATCACGATGCCGATGATCAGGCCGCGGATGGTCAGCTCGCTGCGCGGCTTGGCGCTGATGGCTGCGCTGTTCATGAAGCCCTCCCCGATCGAAAACGCTGCCGCATACTAGCGCAGGTCGCCCCGGGCGTAGCGATATACCGAACCGGGCAAGGCGCGGGCAAGGATCAGATCGCCGTCCAGAGGAACACGAACAAGGTGTCGTTGTCGCGGGCGTTGCGACCAAAGCCGTCGTAATTGCGGCGCGCGCCATTGAAAGTGCCGTAATGCGTGTATTGCGCGCCCAGCCGCAGGTTCGCCCACGGCGACCACTTCGAGCCATCCTTGCCGAACGGGGTCCAGTCGAACTGGACCATGCTGCCGCGCGTGTCCGGGCTGCCGTTCGCACTGCCCGTGTCCGGTGCCGCCGCGTACAGCAGCGCGTCGCGCGACCCGTGCAGCGAGAAGGCTGCCAGCGTCACGCCGTAAGTGTTGGAGTAATAGTAGGAAGCCGCCAGCGACAACGCCATCAGGCTGTCATGGGGATGCTCGGCGCCGCCGCCGTCGAAAGTGGCGTCGAGCCGCTGCCGCTCGCGGATCAGGCTGCCGTCGAAAGCGAATATGTGCCTGTCGCCAAGAAATTGGTAATTGGCGGTGAGCCCCAGATCGCGAAAGTGATCCGAACGGCCCGTCTGGCCTGGCGGCTGCAGATCCGCCGCGAAACCGAGCGCACCCAGCGACAGCGATTGCGCATCCCAGTCGTGCGACCACGCCGCGCGCCAGTAAGGCGCCGCGCGCGGCGTGCTGGCATCGAGCGAAGTGCCCAGACGGCGCAGCCAGGGGCGCGGCAACGTGCGGTACGCGCCCGCTTCCGCATAGAAGTTGTCGTCGAGATAGAGATATCCGGTTGCACCCACAACCTGCTGCGCGAGGCGCCCATCCAGCACCGGCGTGGCGATCGGCCCGGGCGCGAGCTCGGAGGATACGAACGGGAATTTCCAGGCCGGCGTGTTGTTCCAGACGTCCTGCACGGTAGGGTTGTTGTTGAGGCTGAGACCGAATACCCCTCCATGCCCGTGCGCGGTGAAGGTTTTCGCGAAACGCAGATCGGTGTTGTCCCAGGCAAGCTGGTGCTCGATGCCCGAGTAAGTCACCTGCGCGAATACGCCCGCGTGATCACCCAGCCGCGTGGCGAGGAATCCCGACACCTCCTGCACGGCCAGGTTGTCGTTGCGATCGAAATGATCCGCCGCGGGTTGCGACTGCGCCCTGCGGGTATGCGTGAACCCCGCCACCAGCATGGCGGCGAACGGCAAATTGCGTCCATCGTGGGTGGACAACGTATAGCCG
This sequence comes from Rhodanobacteraceae bacterium, assembly GCA_035694895.1. Classification (GTDB taxonomy): domain Bacteria; phylum Pseudomonadota; class Gammaproteobacteria; order Xanthomonadales; family Rhodanobacteraceae; genus 66-474. The sequence goes on from DASSFA010000347.1 coordinate 10,804, forward strand.
TTCAACTTGAAGCCGCGCCCGAATGGCGTCAACTGCGGACCGAATCCGCCGACGTGGCAGGCGGCGCATGGCTGTCCGGTCTGACCCGCAAATGCAGGCACCGCCGGAGCGACTCTCGGCAGACAGGAGACGATCGCCCACAATAATCCCGCTGCGCAGATGCGCCGCTTCGCGCTTGCCATGGCCTTGCATCCATGCTCGATGACTGAGCAGTTAATCCCATGGCGGCAGCCGCCGGTTCATGGCGGCAAGTGCGGTTTCAAATCATCGCACGCACGGGCAAGATCGCCACATGGACTATCGCGGTCGTTTTGCGCCCTCGCCTACCGGCAAACTGCACCTGGGCTCGCTGTTGGCCGCGCTCGGCAGCTGGTTGCGCGCACGCTCGGCGAACGGCGCGTGGCTGGTGCGGATCGAGGACATCGATCCGCCGCGCGAAGTGCCGGGTTCCTCCGAATCCATTCTTCGTACCTTGCGCGCTTGCGGACTCGCACCCGACGAACCGTCGCTGTACCAGAGCACGCGGCTGCAGGCCCACGAAGCCGCGTTCGAACGGCTGAAGAGTGCCGGCGCGGTGTTTCCCTGCTGGTGCTCGCGCAGCGAGCTGGCTGCGGCCGGCGGAGTCCATCTCGGCAAATGCGTGGCCCCACCCGCCCCGCATCGCGCACCTGCGTGGCGGGTGCGCGTCGATGGCGCGGTGATCGAATTCGAGGATGGCCTGCAGGGGCGGCAGCGATGGGAGCTCGCCGAAGGTGGCGATTTCGTGGTGAAGCGCGCCGACGGGCCGTTCGCCTACCAGCTCGCCTGCGCGGTGGACGATGTCGCGCAAGGCATTACCGAAGTCGTACGCGGCGCGGATCTGCTGGACTCCACGCCGCGGCAGATCTTCCTGATGCGCCTGCTGGGATTGCGCGAGCCGTCCTACCTGCACTTGCCGGTGCTGGTGGATGCAAGCGGCGCGAAGCTGTCGAAATCCGAAGGCGCGGCTGCCGTGGACGCGGATGATCCGCTACCGGCATTGCGCGCCGCGCTGGCGATCCTTGGCCTGCCCGAAAACGCGTTGCGCGCCGCTTCGCCCCGCATGCTCTTGCACGATGCGCTGGTGGCATTCGACGCGGGAGCGATTCCAAAGGCCGGCGAAGTTTCGCTGCAGTAGGAGCGCGCCTGCATCCAGTCATCCTGCCGCAGTGCAAGATGCGCCGAGCGGCAATGCGAATAGAATCGCTCGCAATCCACAAGGAGAACGGCATGGCCCAGCAGCGCGTGGCATTGGTGACGGGCGGCACCGGGGGCATCGGTACCGCAATCGTGCGCAGGCTGGCGGGCATGGGCCACAAGGTCGCCACCAATTACCGCGACGAGGCGAAAGCGCACGCATGGCGCGACAAGCTCGCGGCGCAAGGCGTGCACGCCACGCTGGTGCCGGGCGACGTGTCCGATCCGGCATCCTGCGAGACGATGGTGCGCGCGATCGAAAAGGAAGCCGGTCCGATCGAGATCCTCGTCAACAATGCCGGCATCACGCGCGACACCACCTTCCACAAGATGACCTACCAGCAGTGGACGGACGTGGTGAATACCAACCTGAACGCGTGCTTCAACGTGACACGGCCGGTGATCGAAGGCATGCGCACGCGCAAGTGGGGCCGGATCGTGCAGATCAGTTCGATCAACGGCCAGAAGGGCCAGTACGGCCAGGCCAACTACGCCGCGGCCAAGGCCGGCATGCACGGCTTCACCATTTCGCTGGCCCAGGAGAACGCGAAGTTCGGCATCACCGTCAACACCGTTTCGCCCGGTTATATCGGCACCGACATGGTGATGGCCGTGCCCGAGGACGTGCGCGCCAAGATCGTCGCGCAGATCCCGCTGGGGCGATTGGGCGAACCCGACGAGATCGCCTACGCGGTTGCGTTCTTCCTCGCCGAGGAAGCGGCGTGGATCACCGGTGCGAACCTCGCCATCAACGGCGGCCACTACATGGGTTGGTGAGCGATGCGTTCGCGATGGTCCGAGGGACAATCGCGAACCGCTTGCGTGGGCGAGGCAAGGATGCGAACTGGCAGCGAAGTCGCGGCCCTGAGATACGGAAAAACTATCGCCAATTTCACCCGCCCTGCGCGCGCGCCCTTTCGATAATGACCCATCGCCATTCACACGGAGGTGTCGCCATGGCTTATCAAGCAGCTCCCTACACGCCGGCCCGGAGTTATCCGGCGATAAGCAGTTCCGCAAGTTCATCTCTCGGCTACGCCGGCTTCTCGGTCACGCTGTGGATGTTCAGCATGATCAATGCCGCCTGGTTCGATGCCACGCAGGACACCCTGGTCATGCTGCTGGCGGTCACCATCGGCGGCATCGCGATGGCGCTCGCCGGACTGCTGTCCTTCTTCCGCGGGCGTACCCACAACATGTGCCTGTTCCTCGCGTTCGCCGCGTTCTGGTGGTCCTGGGCGCTGATGGTGCACACCGTGAACAACGGTGGCGTCGCGCCCAGCGGGCCGTTCCTGGGCTGGTATTACCTCGTCTTCGCGGTGGTCGCGTTCGCGCTGTGGCTGTCGGCGTTCCGTACCGGCACCGGCCGCATGGCCTTCGACCTGCTGCTGTGGCTGACCCTGCTGGCGCTCGCCATCAACGGCTGGAGCGGCGTGAGCTGGTGGCGGATCGTGGGCGGTTATCTCGGCCTGATCACCGCGGTGGTCGGTTTCTACCTGCTCGCGGCCGCGGCGATGAATGCCACGTTCGGACGCAACGTGCTGCCGACCGGCGAGGCGTATGTCGTCGAAACCACCCGCACCGAAACCGATCGGCAAAGCGGGATCTTGTGAAAGAGTGCGGCCATGGAGCTTTCGGCCATGGACGGCGGCTTTGGCCGCCTCGCACGCAGGGATGCGTACTGTGCAGGCGCCGCAAGCCATGCTAGCTTTGCGGCATGGCAGCAGCGCGGATCATCAAGAAGTATCCGAACCGGCGTCTCTACGACACCGAGATCTCCAGCTACATCACGCTGGAGGAGGTGCGCCAGCTCGTGCTCACGGGTACGCCGTTCGAGGTGCATGACGCCAAGACCGGCGAGGACCTGACGCGCTCGGTTCTGCTGCAGATCATCGCCGAGCACGAGCAGCACGGGCAGCCGATGTTCTCGGCCAACCTGCTCTCGCAGATCATTCGTTTCTACGGTGATTCCATGCAGGGCTTCGTGGGCGGGTATCTGGAGAACAGCCTGCAGATCTTCCTGGACCAGCAGCACAAGTTCCGTGCGCAGTTGAACGAGATGCTCGGCCAGACGCCGTGGTCCATGTTGAACGAGATGACCGAGCGCAACATCGATCTCTGGAAATCGCTGCAGCGCGGTTTCCTGGAAGCCAATGCGCCTGGCGCCACGTCGAAACCCTCCGCCGGCACCCCCAAGAAGCCGCGCTGACCTTCCGCTCGTTGCGTTGACAGCGGCGCCGGACCCTTCTTACCATCCCGGATCTGTTGCGGCGCAACATGTGCCGCTATGCATCAAGTCTTGCGATCGCCCCTGATCGCGAGAATCAAGAAGCGGGCACGGAGCCCCTGGTCATGGACGGCAGCTCTTGCCCGCACTTTTCACCGCGAGGAAAGATCCAATGGCACAACGTATCGCCGTCGTCACCGGTGGCATCGGCGGGCTGGGTACCGAAATCTGCAAGCACCTGGCGCGCGCCGGCCGCAAGGTCATCGCCGCCGACCTCGGCAACCGTCAGGAGCGCCTCGCCGCGTTCCGCGAGGAAGTGAAGGAATTCGACGGCGACATCGTCTTCGCACCTGCGGATGTCGCGCACTTTGACGATTGCGCCGCGCTGGTGAAGCACGTCGGCGAAACGTACGGCGGGGTGGACATCCTGGTGAACGCCGCCGGCATCACGCGCGACGTGTCCCTGCGCAAGATGGAAGAGAAGCAGTGGCACGAGCTGATGAACGTCAACCTCGATGGCGTGTTCAACATGTCGCGGCAAGTCGTGGAAGGCATGAGTGCGCGCGGCTTCGGCCGCATCGTCAACATCTCCTCGGTCAACGGCCAGACCGGCCAGTTCGGCCAGACCAACTACTCCGCCGCGAAGGCCGGCATGCACGGCTTCACCATGGCGCTGGCGCGCGAGGTGGCGAAGAAGGGCGTCACCGTGAACAGCGTTTCTCCTGGTTATTGCAAGACCGAGATGGTGATGAAAGTGCCGGAAGACATCCGCGCGCAGATCATCGCGCAGATCCCGGTCGGCCGCCTCGGCGAACCGTCCGACATCGCGCGCACGGTGGCGTTTCTCACCGCCGACGATGCCGGCTTCATCACCGGCGCCAATGTCCCGGTGAACGGCGGCTATTTCATGTCGTTCTGAGACACGGGCGCGGCGATGCGATCGCCATGGCTCTTCGGTGACGAGACCACGAGGAAGCGCAGTTCACGCGTGCCGGCGTTGCGCATCTGGTGCGCGGCACCGGGCGGCACGTGCAGACCCTGCCCGCCGCGCAGCACGTGCCATGTGCCTTCCAGCTCCAACAGCGCTTCGCCTTCCAGGACATAGAAAAACTGACGCGATTTCGCGTGACGATGTCGCTGCTCGGTGGTCCCCGGCGGCATGCGTTCCTCGATCACGCTGAGGTCGTCGCCGGAAAGCAGGTGCCAGCCGTCGCAGACCTCGCCCCAGCGGTAGTGTTCGGCATTCTCCGTGCTGATGACGCCCATGCGCGCCTCGCGTCAGTGCTCCAGTTCGTCCAGCCTCGCGCGCAACGCGTCCAGCCGCAAGTCGCCCGCCGCGCCCGGCGATGTGCGCGCGGCGAGGCTCGCTTCCGGCGTGCGACCCTGCCCTGCCGCGCCAGCCGCTTCCGCCGCGCGTTGATAAGCCTGACGGAACGGCACGCCGTCGGCGGCCTGTTCGATGGCGACATCGGTCGCATACATCGAGGGGTCGATCGCCGCGCGCATGCGCTCCGCGTTCCACTGCATCCGCACCAGCAGATCCGGCAACAATTCCAATGCCGCCAGACCGCGTCCGAACCCATGCACCAGCGCGCCCTTGCAGACCTGAAGATCACGCTGGTAGCCGGACGGCAATGAAAGCAGTTGCTCGATCTCGCAGCGCGCGGCGGCGACGCTTGCATAACTCGCGCGCATCAGCTCGACCACGTCCGGATTGCGCTTGTTCGGCATGATCGAGGAACCGGTGGTGAATTCGTCGGGCAGCGCGACGAAGCCGAACTCGGTGGTGGTGAAGAGGCTCAGGTCCCACGCCAGCCGCCGCAGGTCCAGCAGCGCCGAGCCGAGCGCTTCCAGCGCGGCCAGCTCGAACTTGCCCCGCGACAACTGCGTGGCAACGGGATTGATCTGCATGCGCGCGAAGCCAAGCGCACGCGTGGTGTGTTCGCGGTCGAGCGCGAGGTTCACGCCATAGCCGGCCGCGGTGCCGAGCGGATTGGCATCCAGCCATTCCAGCGTGCCGCGTGCGCGCTGCGCGTCGTCGATGAACGACTCGGCGAAGCCGGCAAACCACAGCGTGGTCGAAGACACCACCGCGCGCTGCAGATGGGTGTAGCCGGGCAGCGGCAGCGATTCGCCTTCCGCGCGTTGCAGGCAGGCGCGCGCCGTTTCGCGACAGAGCGCCGCCAGCCTCGCGAGCCGCTCCTTCAGCCACAGACGCGTCGCGACCAAGACCTGGTCGTTGCGGCTGCGCCCGGTGTGGACCTTGCGGCCGATGTCGCCGAGGCGCTCGGTCAGGCGCGCCTCGATGGCCGAATGTCCATCTTCGTAGCGCGCATCGAGAACGAAGTCGCCGGATGAAAAATCCCGTGCAAGCGCGTCCAGCTCACGATCCAGCGCAGCGGCATCATCCGCGCTCAGGACGCCGATGCGCGCCAGGCCTTCCACGTGCGCGCGGCTGGCGCCGATATCGTGCAGGAAGAATTCGCGATCCAGCAGCACGTCGTCGCCTGCGAGAAAACGCATGACGCGCTCGTCGGTGCGGGTGCCGGATTTTTGCCAGAGAAAGTTGGCCATCAAAATCACGCTCCACAAGTAAACAGGGACGAGGGACGAGTAGCGAGGGCGTGCTATTGGCGCCCGTCGGTGAGCTGTTGGGCTTGCCTCGAGTCCACGATTGTTGCGCCCTCACTACTCGCCCCTGGCCCCTGCAATGGAATGCCCTCAAATTCGTCGAACCCCAAAGCGCGGTTGAGGTTCTGCATCGCCTGCGTGGCCGCGCCCTTCAACAGGTTGTCCAGCGTCGCGACCACCACCGCGCGCTTGCCGCCGGAAGCGACGGCGAAACCACCGATCTCCGCCCTGTGCTCGCCGGCGATGCGACTGACCCAGGGCGCCTCGTCCACGATGCGGATCAGCGGCTCGCGCGCATAACGATCCATGTAGCGCGCCTTCAGTGATGCGATGCTCAGCGGTTCGCGCAACCACAGGTTCACCGTCATCGTGATGCCGCGGAAATGCGGTGCCACATGCGGCATGAACTCGACCGGCACGCCGAGGCGTGCGGAAACCTCGCGCTCGTGCACGTGCCCGACAAGGCTGTACGGCATGAGGTTGTCACGCAGCTTCTGCGGATCGTTCCTGTCCGAAGGCGTAGTACCGGCGCCCGAATAACCCGACACCCCGAAACATTGCGGCGGCCCCGCGAGCAGCTCCTGCACCGGCGCGATCGCAAGCTGCATCGCGGTGGCGTAGCAACCCGGATTGCTGATGCGCCGTTCGCCTCGATACAGCCCGCGCGTCAGCTCCGGCAAGCCGTAATGCCAGTTGCCGTCGAAGCGGTGGTCGGCGGAAAGGTCCACGATGACGGTCCCCGGCGCGTGCGACTCCAGCGACTTCACGAACGGTTCCGACTTGCCGTTGGGCAACGCCAGGATCACTGCATCCACATCCTTGCCCGCAGCCTGTTCCGGATCCAGCGTTTCGTAACGCAGTTCGCCGGCAAACGCGGAGACGTGATCGGCCACGCGCTGCCCGACCAGTTCGCGCGAGGACACGAAAGCGAGTTCGACTTGTGGATGCCGCGCGATCAGCGCGATCAGCTCGGCGCCGGTATGCCCGCGCGCCCCGATGATCCCGATCCGTTTCATTTGAAATCCACCAGCGTAGCCGGCCGCGCGGCGCAGTGCTCCGCGCAGCTTTCGATCTGCGAGAAAGAGTCGAGCCCGTACCAGAACGCATTCCAGCGCGGCTGCTTGATGCAGCCATCGGCCTCGACCACGTAAAACTCGTTGACGCCATTGCCGTGGCGCGAGCGCCAGAACAGCGCCGGATTATCCGCGCGCATCACCTGCCAGGCCGCGCGGCCCAAGCCCTCGCCCTGCGCGTCCCCCGCGACCGCGAACTTGTCGAGATAGGCGATGCACGTTCCGTCCGGCAATGTCTCGCGCGTCAGGATCAATGCGGCGCGATAGTTTTCGCTGACGTAGGCGCGGAAGAGCTTCGTGCGCTCGAAGTAATCCGGCACCAGCTTGCGGCCGAAGCTCGATTCGACCAGCGCACGCAAACGTTCGAGGTCGAGTTGCGACCAGCGCGTGCAGCGGCGGACCTTCTCGCCGCGCCGCACCAGGGTGCCGGAGCCGCGATGGGTGAACAGCTCGCGGGCCAGCTCCGCGGGCCGCGTGATCGAAACCGAGGACGCCAGCGGCAACGCATCCAGCAGATCCTTGACCTGCTCCAGCTTCAACCGCATGCCCGAATGCAGCCACGGCGCGCGCATCAGCGACGCATAGTCGGTGCACAGATTGATCGAGTCGATCACCTTGCCTTCCCCGTCCAGCAGGCCGCCGGTACCTGTCAGGAACACGATCTTGTACGGCTGCACGGCTCGCACGAGTTCGTTGACCGCGAAATCCGCATTGATGTTCAGGACCTGGCCCTGCGGCGTTTCGCCCAGCGATGCTATGACGGGAATGGAGCCGGCCTTGATGCTGGCCTCGACCGGTGCGAGTTCAACCCGCTCGACGCGACCGACCATTCCGTATTTGCGGCGATTGAGGAATGCGGCTTCGAACACGCCGGAGACGATCGAGGTCGCGCGCACGTCGTGCCGCTGCAGAGCTTCGACCAGCGCCAGGTTCTGCGCCTGCAACACGCGGCGCACGATCGCCAGCGCCTCCGGCGACGTCACACGCAGGCCGTCGATCGTGCGCTTGGGAATGCCCGCCGCGCTCAGTGCTTCATCCAGTTGCGGACCGGCGCCGTGCACCACGATCGGTGTCAGCCCCACCTGCTGCAGGAAGGCCAGCGATGACGTGAGCGCATCGAGGTCTTCGCGCAGCACCGCGCCACCGACCTTCACCACGGCAAAGCGCTTCGCATCCAGCCGCGCGAAGCGTTGCAGGTACTGTCGCACTTCCTTGGCGCCTTCCATGCTGGACAGCAGGCGCACGATGGTCTGCCGCAGCGGCGTATGCGTATCGGCAATCATGTGAGCCCCGCCTCCAGCATGCGCCGGACGTCCTCCGCGTACGTCCGCAATTGCGCGACCGCCACCCACTCGTCGGCACCGTGCGCCTGTGCGATGTCGCCCGGGCCGTACACGAACGTGGTGTGGCCGGCTTGCGAAAACAGCGCCGCCTCGGTCCAGAAGTCGACCGCGTTGCCGATCGGCACCCCCAGTTCGTCCGCGAGATCACGCGCGGCCAGACGGCGCGTCTCCGCCTTGGCCGCATCGCCCGCGGGCAGGGACGGACCGCGGAAGGTTTCCTCGAAGCGCGCCGGCGCGGGATCGGTGAGCTTGCGCAACGATTCCAGCAGGCTTTCCGGCCCCATGCTGGGCAGCGGACGCAGGTCCACCCGCATCTCCGCCGAAGGAGCGATGACGTTGGACTTGATGCCGCCCTCGAAGCGACCGATGTTGAAGCGCAAACCCGTCAGGCCGCCAAAGCGCTGATGATCCTGCGCCTGCGCGAATTCCAGCGCGGCATTTCCCCAGCGCAAAGCCTGGTGCACCGCGCTGTCGTCGCGTTGCTGCTCATTCGATGCATGGCCCGCGCGACCGGCAAAGCCGACCTGCAGCGAATGCACGCCGCGATGCGCCAGCACCGCCTCGCAGCGGGTGGGCTCGGCCACGATCACCGCATCATAAGCATGCGAATGCTTGAGAAAGCCGGAGATGCAGCGCGGATCGCGGCCCTCCTCGTCGGTCGTGAACAAAAACGCGAGATCACCCGCGCACGCATTCGCGACCGCCAGCAATGCCGCCGCCGCGCCCTTGATGTCGCAGGCGCCCAGGCCGATCGCACGCTCGTCCTCGATGCGCAATTCGAACGGACTCGCGCTCCACTGCGCCGAATCCGGCACCGTGTCCAGATGCACGTTGAACAGGAGGCGTGGCTTGCCACGCACGGCGAGCAGGCTGATCGCGCCGGCACCATGGTCCGTCTGCGTGCAATCGAAGCCGGGCAGCTCCGCCCGCAGGTAATCGAACAGGCCCTCGCAACCGATCGCGCGCGGCGGATTGCGAGTGTCGAAGCCGACCAGCACGCGCAGATGGGCGAGCGTATCTTCCAGCAGCGCGTTCATGGCTCGCGGTTCACCTGTGCCCAGAGCGTGCTGCTCATCCCGTACAGCCGGATGAACCCTTCCGCTTCGGCCACGCCCCAGTCCGCGCTTTGCGCGTAGGTCGCGCCTTTCGCGTTGAGAATGTGCGGCGACTCGACCGCGATCGCGTCCACCCGGCCGCCTCGCGTTTCCACCACCACCTCGCCATTGACGCGGCGCTGCGACGAAGCCAGGAATGCTTCGAGGTCGGCCTTCAGCGGATCGTGGAAGAAGCCTTCGTAAACAAGTTCGATCCACTTGCGCGCGACGTCCGGCTTGAAGCGATTCTGCTGCTTGCTCAGCACGGCTTCTTCGAGCGCGCGATGTGCGGCGAGCAAT
>DASSFA010000348.1:0-6572 GCA_035694895.1 Rhodanobacteraceae bacterium
ATGCGCTGCTGAAGATCGGCTAGGCGCAAGCCGAGATGAATCAGTACGACGACGCCAAGGCCACGCTGACCGCGGTGATGAACAAGTATCCTGGCACGACCGTGGCGCGCCTCGCACAAAGTCGCCTCCGCGCGATTACCCTGCAGCAGAACGGCGGCTGATCAGATGAACGCGAGCATGTCAGCGCCGGCCGACGCCGCGGCGCAGCGGCTGCGCATCAGCGAAATTTTCCATTCCATCCAGGGCGAAGCGGACGCGGTCGGCTGGCCGACGGTGTTCGTGCGGCTCACCGGGTGCCCCTTGCGTTGCACGTGGTGCGACACCGCCTATGCGTTCGAAGGCGGCAATTGGCGCAGCTTCGACGAGATCCTTGCCGAAGTCGCGCAATACGGCGCGCGCCACGTCTGTGTCACCGGTGGCGAGCCGCTCGCCCAGAGGCGTTGCCTTGACCTGCTCGCGCGCCTGTGCGACGCCGGCTACGAGGTATCGCTGGAAACCTCGGGCGCGCTGGACATCTCGCACGTGGATGCGCGCGTGCGCCGCGTGATGGACCTCAAGGCGCCGGGCTCGGGCGAATCCGCGCGCAACCTGATGGGCAACCTGGATCGCCTGGGCGTGCGTGATCAGGTGAAAATCGTGATCGCCGATCGCGCCGATTACGAATGGGCGGTGGCGATGCTGCGCGAACATGACCTGCCCGCGCGCTGCATGGTCCTGTTCTCGCCGGTGTATGGCAGGCTCGAACCGCGTACGCTGGCGGAATGGATCTTGCGGGATCGCCTGCCGGTGCGGCTGCAGATCCAATTGCACAAGGTCCTGTGGGGCGAGGAGCCGGGGCGATGAAGCGCGCGGTCGTGCTGCTTTCCGGCGGCATGGATTCGGCGGTGACGCTGGCCGTGGCGCGTGAGCGGGGGTTCGCATGCCATGCACTGAGCGTGGCCTACGGCCAACGCCACGCTTCGGAGCTCCAGGCGGCAGCGCGTGTCGCCGCGATGCTGGGTGCGGTGGAGCACAAGATCGTGGACGTGGACCTGCGCAGCATCGGCGGTTCGGCGCTCACCGCGGACGACATAGCCGTGCCACAGCACGGGCGCGCGCATTCCGACTGCGAGATTCCCGTGACCTACGTGCCGGCGCGCAACACGATCATGTTGTCGGTCGCGCTCGGCTGGGCCGAGGTGCTGGGCGCTGATGACATCTTCTGCGGCGTCAACGCGGTGGATTATTCCGGCTATCCGGATTGCCGGCCCGCGTTCATTGCCGCGTTCGAGAAACTGGCCAATCTCGCGACCAAGGCGGGCGTGGAAGGGCACCGCTTGCAGGTGCACGCGCCGCTGATCGCGTTGACGAAGGCCGGAATCGTGCGGGAAGGCATGCGACTGGGTGTGGATTTTTCCGCGACCGTGTCGTGCTATCGCGCCGACGCGCAAGGTCGCGCGTGCGGGCAATGCGATGCCTGTGCGCTGCGCGCGCAGGGCTTCGCGGATGCGGGCGTGGCCGATCCGACGCGCTATCGTTGAGGCGCGGCGCCAGTTAGAATTGTGGATTCAGCGCGAGATTGCCCCCACCCCTTGCCCTCTCCCGCAAGCGGGAGAGGGGGAGTGATCGTCGCGCCGCGCGCGACAGGTTTTATGATTGAAGCGGGGGCCGTTAGCTCAGCGGTAGAGCAGCGGACTTTTAATCCGTTGGTCGATGGTTCGATCCCATCACGGCCCACCAATCCTTCAATGTTGTGGCTTCGAGCCGTCCATGGCGCGCCGACCCATTCGCCATCCATGGCTCATCCTCACGCTGCGCAGCCGATGCCGCTGAAGGCATCGGCTAAACGCGCAGCGTTCGACCCATCAGGCTCAATCCTTCAACGTTGTGGCTTCGAGCCGTCCATGGCGGCACTCGATCCTCACGGCCCACCAATCTGCGCCAGCGGTTTCGCAGCGGACTCTCGCCAGAGCGCGTCAGCTCTGCAATGCATCCGCGATCATGCCCGGCAGCGCCTCGATCTCGAACGGCTTTTGCAGGACGCGGTAGACCATGCGTTCCAGTCCGGGCGGCAGCGGGCTGGGCGCGTAGCCCGTCATCAGGATCACCTTCAGCTCCGGACGCAGCGCCTTGGCAGCTTCGGCGAGATCGTAGCCATCCATGCCGGGCAGCTTGATGTCGCTCAACAGCACGTCGATGCGGGCGTCCGAGCGCAGCGCTTCCAGTCCGGCAGTGCCGTCGCCGGCCTCGAGCACGCGGAAGCCCGCATCCAGCAGGTTCTCCGCAGCCAGTTCGCGCAGCATGGCCTCGTCCTCGACCAGCAGGATGTGTGATGCGGATGTTTCGTCGGAAACCATTACGCAACCCTCGGGGCGACATCGTTCGTCGCGCGCGGCATGACTATGTTGATGGTGGTGCCCTTGCCTTCCTCGCTGTCGATGCTGACGTAGCCGTTGGACTGCATGACGTAGCCAAGGATGGTGCTCAGGCCGAGGCCGGTCCCCTTGCCGACCGGCTTGGTGGTGAAGAACGGATCAAAAGCCTTGCTGCGCACTTCCTCGTTCATGCCCACGCCGGTGTCGCCCACGCACAGGTGCACGTAATCGCCATCCTGCAGGTTGTCCAGCGGATGTCCCGCGTCCACGCGCACGTCCTGCGTGCGCAAGGTGATCTTGCCGCCGTCGGGCATGGCGTCGCGCGCATTGATGACCAGATTGAGGATGGCATTCTCCATTTGATTGGCATCGCATAAAACGGGCCAATGCGATTCGAGCTTGTAATCAATCGTGACGTTCGACCCGACCGAATGCGCCAGCAGCGGCTGCATGCTGCGGACCAGTTCGTCGAGGTTCAGCGATTTCTGCGCCAACGGCTGGCGGCGCGCGAAGCTGAGCAGGCGCTGGGTGAGGCTGGCGGCCTTATCGATGCCGTCGTGCGCGGTGTCGAGGTAGTGCTTGATCTGGCGGTTGCGCGATTCCCGCAGCGCCATCATCTCGAGCATGCGTTGCAACAATCTCGAACTTTCCCGATCCGGCTCGGCGGCGATGCGCGCGCGCGCGTCCGCGGCCCAGCGTTCGACATCGGGGTCGTTCTGGGTCAGCCTCTTGTGGAACAGCGTCAGGCTGCTCTTGATGATCATCAGCAGATTGTTGAAGTCGTGGGCGATGCCGCCGGACAGCTGGCCGACCGCTTCCATTTTCTGGCTCTGGCGCAGGGCTTCCTCGGCCCGCGAACGCTGCTTCATCTCCGCGGAGAGCCGCTCGTTGGCTTCCGCCAGTTGCTCCGCGCGGTGATGCAGCGCGGCGTTGGCGCGGGTCAAGGCGCGCTGGCCGGCCGCGAGTGCCGAAATCAGCAGTACGCCCATGATCGTCAGCAGGCCAACGCCGCTGAATCTCGCCAGGCGCACGGTGAGCGGCGTGCCCTCGGCGCGCAGGTAGACGCGGCCCACCGTGGTCGTGCCCTGGAGTGCCGGCACAGCCACCAGCAGATGGTGGTCGGGTGGCAGGCGTCCCCCGTGCGCCAGCAGGTCGGGTATCGGCTCGCTGCCGGGGCGATGGAAGCCGGCGACTTGCTGATGCGCGTCGTTGTAGATCGCGACCGCGTTGAGCCGCGGGTCCAGCATCAACGCGTTCACGTATTCCTGCGCGGTCGGATGGTCATTGAACGCGATCGCCGCGGTCACGCTGGCGGCCAGGATGTTGGCCTGCACGATGAGCTGGCTGCGGTGTTCGGCGCGTGTCTGGTTGTATTGGTAGATCGCCGCAAACCCGCCGATCAGCAGCAGCAGCACGACCGCGCTGCCGGCCGTTGCCGGCCTCAGTGCGAAACGCGTGGTGCGTGCCATGTTCCTCATGCCCTCAGTGCCCGGTCTCCACCGCGATCGCGAGGCTAAGCAGCTTCGAGCTGATCGTCAGGTGGTTGCGCGCGGCCGCATCGGAATTGACGTCGAAGCGCACGCGCCCATGCGCCACCACGAACTGCATGATGCTGCCGGAATTCGGATCGGCAGTGGAATCGGTCACGGTCAGCACGGGCTTCCCGCGCACGGCGTCCAGTGCCTGGCCGATGCTCTGCGACTGCAGATGGCTGATGAATACGATCTGGCAGTCCGTGTCGGAGGTGATGGCGTCCATGTGGCGCACCACGAACGAATGCGTACCGAGGCTGCGCCCGGCCACGGCCTTTTCCAGATAGCCCTCGAAAGGATCCACGCCCACGACGCATATCCGGAACGGCGCATTTGCCGCCGTGAACGTGTCGGGCGGCCAGTTGACGAACGGCGCGAACTTGTACAGATATGTAGCCTTCACGGCATATTCCAGCGAGATCCGCGGGCGCGAAGGTTGGGCGAAGCTCTCGTCGGCGGCGCAGACGAGCATCAGCGCGATCGCCCACGCCGCGAGACATTTGCGGCGTGACGGAAGCCGCGTCGACGCACCGGTCCGACCGAAGTCGCGGGGCGTTCTGGATTCGCGGTGGCGCAAGGGTCGCATTAGGCTCGTCTGGCGGTCGGGGTGAGGGTGTCCTTCAGAACATCACGCGCGCGTCGAGGTATACGCTGCGTCCAATGCGATCGCTGTCCGGGAACACGTATTCCTGATGCCATGGATGCAGCAGGTTGAAGCCGGACAACGAGAATTGCAGCTTGTCGTTCACCCTCCAGCCCAGTCGCGCGTTGAGCTCGGTGTAGGCGGGCACGTGCGGATTCGGCAACGCGCCGACCGAGCGCACGTCGGCATCCAGGAACCAGTGCCCCGGGAAATTCATCGAGGAGCGGATGAAACCGCGGTGGTCGGGATCATCGCCGGCGATCGCGGTGCCGAGCAGCCCTGCCGACCCCGGCTTGTAATGGAAACGCTCGCGCTCTTCCGACAACCCCGCGCCGATTCGCCACCACTCCGCGATCGCGTAACTCGCCCAGATGTCCGCGCCGTAGGCGTGGCCTTGCATGCCGTTGCCCCAGACCAGCGGGAACACCGTCGCCGGCGTGACCTCGATGCTGCGCAGGTCGTCGTAGACGTTGTAATAGAGCGAAACCGAGAGCATGGCGCGCGCGGACCACTGCGTGCGCAGTCCGGCTTCATACGCGGTCAGCTTCTCGGTGCGGTAATCCGGGTTGCCGGTGACGACGGTAAACTCGCCGAGCTTCTCGATCACGTCTTCGTCGAACGGCGTGGGCGTGCGCACCGAACGCGAAACCGCCGCCCACAGCAGCGTGTCGTCGCCTGGCTTGAACGAGAACCTCACGCTCGGCATCCACGAAATGCCCGAGTACGGATCCTTTTCCGTCTTCAACCCCAGCGTGACCTGCGTGCGCGTTCCCAGCGCGACCTGATCCTGCGCGAACGCGTTGGCCAGGTTCTGCGTATTGACCGCCGGGTTCCACAGCAGCGATCCGTCCGGGCGCACGCTTGGCGAAAGCTCGTAGCGGTAAACGCGATCGCCGATGCCCCAGGTGATGAGATGGCGATCACCCAGCGCGAAGTCGTGTTGCGCCTCCAGGTCCCAGGTGTCCAGCGCCACAGCGCCGGAAGCGAGGCTGTCCCAGTTGCGCTCGTTGTCGTAATAAGCCTGCAACTGCAAATTCGAACTCTCGTCGAAGGCATGCCGCCAGCGCACCAGCACGTTGGTGCTCGCGATGCCGCGATCCGGCGCATCCGGCTGTCCTTCGTGGCCGTTGAGCACATCTCCCTGCAGGGTGATCGTGTTGGCGCTGCCGCCCTCCCAATCGACCCGGAACCCTGCCTGCGGTGCGCTCCAGCCGTCGCGCGCATCCTTGCCCGTGCTGTCGTCGAACGAACGCTGATGGAAATCGCGGGCGTACACGCGGTAGTACGCGTGCTCGCCGAGCCGGCCTCCGTACTGCACCATGGCGCCGCTCCGGTGGTTGCCGAAGCCGATCCGGACCACTCCGCCCGGAGTGTCCGCCGCATTGCGGGTAATGATGTTGATCACCCCGTTCACCGCATTCGCACCCCACAGCGTGCCGGCAGGCCCACTGATCACTTCGATGCGGTCGATGTCTTCCGGCGGCACGTAAAGCGCATCCCAGCCGATCCCGGAAAACAGAGGCGAATACACGCTGCGCCCGTCGATCAGGACGAGCAGCTTGTTGGGGAAATTCTGTGCGGCCTGATTGCCGCTCAAACCGCGCGAGGTGACGATGTAGTTGCTCGGACTGAGCTGCATCACGTCCAGGTTCGGTGCGAGCCGCAGGATTTCCGGCAGGCTGGCCGCGCCGGAACGCATGATCTCGTCGTGGCTGATCACGTACACCGCGGCGGGCGCGTCGCCAAGCGGCTCGGGATTCCTGCTCACCGAGGTGACGACGATCTGGCCGAGGTCCTCCAGCGACAATTTGCCGAGATCCTCCAGCGAGGGTTGCGCGCGCGCGAGACCGATCGAAAGTGCCATCAGCCCCAATCCACCGGCGACGCGCACGTGGCACGCACGCGTCCGCCTGCTCACGCCGTCATCCTTTCACCGCTGCAAAAGCGCATGACCACTTCCCCTGCGGTAGCCCGGGCATTATACGCAGGTGGAGTGGCGTGCATTCCATTCTTCTTGCCCGGGTGCAGGTCGCGTTCCATTCG
>DASSFA010000349.1:0-13237 GCA_035694895.1 Rhodanobacteraceae bacterium
CACTGAGTTCGTAGGGGTCGCGGTCCGCAGGCTCACGCAACGCGTTGCCCACGATGCGCTGGAGTTGCGCGTGGATGTAGTTGTCGAAGAAGCGATCCAGCATGCGCACCTCGATCGCGTTGTCCGCATCCTGCGGAATGAAGCGCACCGCGCCGGGATGGTGCGCGTCGAGGTATTCGATCACGCAGGTGGCTTCCATGACCTGCCGTTCGCCTTCGACCAGGATCGGGAAGCGCTGGATCGGCCAGCGCCGCGCGAACTCCGCGTAGATCTCCGGGTGCTCGGGCGAGAGCATCATGAATTCGAACGGCGTGCCGTTTTCGTACAGCGCCGCCAATGCCTTCTGGGTGTAGGACGAGAAGGGATGGCCGTAGAGCTTCATGGGCAGGGTTCCTGTGGGCGTGGCGACTTTACCCTTTGACGAACCAGGCCGTGCGGTTTCGACATGCGCGATTCCGCGCCGGGAATGGCTTGGAACGACGCCATGAGTCCCCACGTTTAGAATGATCGTGATCGAGCCGAGGATTCGCCGTGGCAACCGGTTGGGCAAAAGAAGGCGCCGTGCAGGAACAGATTGATGCGACCATCGCGGATGCGGTGGCGCGTGCGCGCAGCAAGCAGGCGGTTGGCCCGAGCCTGAAGCATTGCGCCGAATGCGGCGAGCCGATCCCGGAGGCGCGGCGCAAGGCCGTGCCCGGCGTGCGACTGTGCGTGGCCTGCCAAGGCGCGCAGGACGCCGAAGAACAAGTGTTCAGCGGCTACAACCGCCGCGGCAGCAAGGACAGTCAGTTGCGCTGAGGCTGTCCTGCGTGCAGCCCGCGCCAGATGGCGTCCAGCAGCTCGCCATCGGGATCCTGCTGCTGTTCCCAGTACATGATGCCGCCCAGATGCTGCGACCTGACGTACGCGGCCTTGGCCGCGATGGATTGCGGGTCGTCGTAGCTGATGAAATCGCGTGTCCGCGGGTTCCATAACCAGGGCGCATCCGCAATGGGATCCCAGTGGCGCTCGTAGCCGTTGCGGTTGATGAAATCGCGCTTCAATTCCGGCCAGGGATGCTCGCCGGCGTAGCGCCCGTAGTGTTGATACAAGCCGTCATGCGCGGCTTGCACGTCGTCGAACTCGCGGCCGTACATGGCGACGCCGATCAGCAATTTGTATCGCGGCACGCCGGCGGCAAGGAACTGCCGCACCGCGCGATCGGCCGTGCGCGCATCGGCGGGTGCGAGCAGGGAAGGATGCAGTCCGGTGTGGTGGCCTGTCGCGGGCGTCATGCTGTTGGCGAAGTCGTAGGTCATCAGGTTGAACCAATCCAGCAGCGGCGCCACCGCGGCGATATCCACGCCGCTGACGAAGGGACCATCCGCGACCGCGGCGCTCAAGGTGTAATGCCTCGCGCCGGTGCGTCCGTTGATCGCACCGATGCGATCGAGATTCGCGCGCACGGCCTTGAGCAGCAGCGTGAAGTCGGCGCGATCCTGCGGGCTGGAACGGATGCCCGATTCGTGATGGCCGGGATACTCCCAATCCACGTCAATCCCGTCGGCACCGTGTCCGGCCACCATTCGCGCGGCGCTCTCGGCGAAACGGGACCGGCCTTCGGCCGTATCCGCTGCTTCCGAAAAGCCGCCGGCGCCCCAGCCGCCCACGGAGATCACCACCTTCAGGCCGGGATGCGTGGACTTGAGCGCGGTGAGCCTGTCCAGCATTTGCTCCGCCGCTCCGTCGAGGACGACCTGTCCGTCCGAGACATACGCGAAAGCGAAGATCAACGTATCGATCTTGCCGAGCTGCGCGCGTTCGCTTGCGTCCCATCCGGTGGTATAGGCGACGATGCGATATGGATGCGTCGCAACGCGGGTGCAGCCGGAGACTGAGCACGCGATCAGCAGTACGGTGCCCGCGAGGTGGAGCAGGTGGCTCGTCAAGCGCCGCATTGGGGAATTGCCTTCCGTTCGAACCGCGGCGGAGCTTGTGATCGCGCGCCCGGAAAAGCAAGGCGCATCATTCAGCCTCGACGCAAGCCTTCAATCGCGCCAGCGCCTCATCCCATCGCCGCGAGATCGCGTCCAGCGAACGTCGCGCCTGCTCGACTTTCGAAGGCTCGAATTCCCAGCGGCGTTCGCGGCCTTGTTTCACGTCGCGCACGAGTCCGGCCTCCGCCAGCACGTGCAGGTGCTTGGTCACCGCCTGCCGCGTGATCGTGGTGTCGGCGGTGAGCTGCGCGATGGAGCGCGCGCCGCCGGCGCACAGCGCGGCGATGATGCGCAGCCGCGTCTCGTCGCCGAGCGCGGCGAAGACCGGCGACACCTTCTTCAAGCTGGCGCGCAGGCCGGACTTGCCCGGTGCGCTCGGCTGGCTGCGAGGCGAAGCCATGGCAATGCGGGACTCAGGCGTAGTCGGGCGAGGCGAGATATCTGGCGATCAGCTTCATCTGGTGCGTCCAGCCGCCCTCGTTGGCCGCGAACGCGCGCGCGCGGCGCTCGGGCGGCAGCTTGTCGAATCCCGATTCGGTGACGGTGAGCAGGATTCCGCCGGGCGCCTCGTGCAATTCGAACACGATCAGCGTCATCGGCTCGCTGGAGTAATCGATGCGTTTGTCCACGCCGAACGGGTGCCAGCGGAACGAGATGCGCCGCATCGGTTCGATCTTCTCCACCTGCCATTCGAACGGCGTGCCCTCGTAGGGCGTCTGCATCGCGGCGACTTCTTCGTCCACCCTGGTCGGAGCGATCCGTCCGGTGAGCCTTTCGCCTTCGACGAAGGGACCGTCGAAATCCACGCCGAACCAGGTCCCGAAACGGCTGGAATCGCTGATCGCCTGCCAGACGCGTTCGCGTGATGCCTTCAGCAGGACCTGTTTTTCGATGCGGTCGGTGGATGGACTCATTGGCAACCTCCTGGTTGCATACTGGACCCTTTCCGCATGGAATGCAACCACGTGGTTGCGCATGACCGGCGGACACCATTCCTTTATGCTGGCCGCATTTTTTTGGGACATGCCCAATGAAAGCCTTGGCCCTGCTGTTGTGCTTCCTGGCGGCGCCGGCGCTCGCCGCTGCGCCCAAACCGCTGTTGCTCACCCACGTCGGCCTGATAGATGGCAGCGGCGCACCGCTGCAAGGGGACATGACCGTCGCGATCGAAGGCGATCGCATCACGGATGTCTATCCGAGCGGCGGCAAGCCCGTGCCGAAAGACGCGCAGGTCAGGGATCTCGGCGGGCACTATGTGATTCCCGGCTTGATTGATGCGCATGTGCACATCACCGATATCGAGCCCGATGAGGCGCACTACCGCGATTTCCTGAACGCGTTGCTGCTGGGTGGCGTAACTTCGATCCGCGACATGGCGGGCGACGACCGCCTGCTTGGCTATCTCGCGCGTGAGGCCAACTCCGATGCGTTCCCCTCGCCGGACATTTTTTATGCGGCACTGATGGCCGGCCCTTCGTTTTTCCACGAAGACAACCGGGTGCCCGATGCTTCCCGAGGCGTGTTGCTGGGTTTCGCGCCGTGGATGCAGGCGATCACCGCGGGCACCGATCTTCCTCTCGCCGTGGCCGAGGCCAAGGGAACGGGTGCGACGGGATTGAAGCTCTACGCCAACCTCCCCGCGTCGCTGGTCACCGCCATTACTGCGGAAGCTCATCGCCAAGGGCTGCGCGTATGGACGCATGCGACGATCTTTCCGGCCAGGCCCAGCGATGCCGTGAATGCCGGCGCGGACACGATCTCGCACAGCGCATATCTGGTCTGGGAGGCCGCGCCGCGCGTACCCGATGACTACGGCGCGCGCACGCGGGGCGACTTCGAACACGTGTCGCCGGACGCACTTCCGATCATGGCCCTGTTCCGGTCCATGAAACAGCACGGCACCATCCTCGACGCAACGTTGAGCGTCTTCAAGTATCTGGCCGAGCGGCGCCCTGCGAGCGCGGCGCCGGGAATCCTGCCCTGGACCTATGCGGTGACGAAACTCGCGCACAAGCAGGGCGTGCTGGTGGATGCCGGCACCGACGGCTTCGGGCTTCCGCTCAAGGGCGACGATCCGGATCTGCACGCGATGCCTATCGTGCACCAGGAAATGGCGTTGCTGGTCGAGCATTGCGGCTTCACGCCGATCGAGGCAATCCAGGCGGCCACGCAGGTCGGCGCGATGGCGCTCGGCCAATCGGCACAGCGCGGCACGATCACGCCGGGCAAGCTCGCCGACCTGGTCGTGCTGGACGCCGACCCTTCGCGCAACATCCACAACACCACGCGGATTGATTTCGTGGTGAAGAACGGCAAGGTGTATTCACGCGAAAACGCGCACTGAGCAGCGCAGGCTTTTTGAAACATGCGGCCAGGGATGGCCGCTTATGGACTTCAATCTCGCGTGCACTGATCCGTGTGCGAAGAGGTCCATCGAGCAGCAATCACGGATGGCTGCATTGCGGTATCAGCCCACCGACCAGCAGCGATTGCCGCCGGCCTTCTTGGCGGCGTACATGGCATTGTCTGCTTCGCGCAGCAATTGCTGTGCATCACCATGGCCGTGGTACAGCGAGATGCCGATGCTGGCCGTGATGGCCATCGGTCCTTCGAGCGTCTCGAACGGCCAGTAGAGCGCGGCCAGGATTTTTTCCGCCACGATCGCGGCCTGCCGCGGTGTGGTCAGGCCGGTCAGCAGCACCACGAATTCGTCTCCGCCCATGCGACCGACCGTGCCGGTTTCGCCCACGCAACTCGCGATTCGCTCCGCGACCTCCTGCAGCAGGCGGTCGCCCACGTCGTGACCAAGCGTGTCGTTGATGCACTTGAAGTGGTCCAGGTCTATGTAGAGCAGAGCCGGCGTTTCGTTTTTGGCGGGGGCGTCTGCCAGCGCCGCACGCAGGCGTTCGCCGAACAGCTTGCGGTTGGGCAGGTCGGTCAGGGCATCATGCTGCGCAATGTGGCGCAGCCGGCTTTCGGTCTGTTTGCGCTCGATGGCGGTGGCCACCTGGGCGGAAACGAACTGCAACAGCTGCTTGTGCTCCGCGGTGTATCGGGTTTCGCCGGAATAGCTTTGCACGACCAGCGCCCCGATCGTCCGCTCGTGCGTGGCAAGCGGTACGCCCAGCCAGTCCAGCGCCTTGCGGCCCATGGTCCTGCCCACCTTCGGCGGCATGGCCTGGGCCGTTTCCGGTGTCAGCAGCAAGGCCTCGCCGCTGCGGATGATCTGCCCGGTAAGCGACCCCGAGTCGAGCGACAGCTTCGGCGGGGTCGAATCGTGCTCGTCCACGAAATAGGGGAAGCTGATCGCCTCGCTTTCCTTTTCGTACAACGCCACGAAGAAATTCTTGGCCGGCAGCAGGTTGCCGATGATGGTGTGTATGTGCCGGAACAGGTCGCCGAGATCAGTCGCGGCATGGGCGGCTTCGGAAATCGCGAGCAGCGCATTCTGTACGGCCGCGCTGCGCTTGAGCTCCGTGACATCGCGTGCGACGGCGATGCGCACTCCATCCTGATCGGACCAGCGCGCGGCCCACATGACATGCACGACGCTGCCGTCTTTCCGGATGTAGCGATTCTCGAAATGGGGAAGTGGAGTGCCGCCCATGATTGTCCTGACGGCGTCCATCGTGCGCATGCGGTCTTCCGGGTGGATCAGCTCCATCATCTGCCGGCCGATCAGCTCCGCGGGCTTGTAGCCGAAGATCCGCTCGCAGGCGGCGCTGGCGTAGACGAAATGGCCATCCGGATCCACGATGCAGACCGCGTCCACCAGCATGTCCAGCACGTGATCGAGGCGCGCGCGAACGGTGGATTCCAGGGGGTGTCGCGGGAGGGTTGAAACCTTGCTGCTTGACATGGCCGTTACTTCGGGGCGCGCGTTGTCGTGGTTTTCGAGGCTCCAGGGAGCTTGGGGTGCCGCAATGCCGGTTTTCCAATTCGTACACGCGATGTGGCAGTCCTTGCGGGCTGCATCGCGTTCTTCTTGCGCATGGGGAAGTGTCGCTGCCGATACGGATTCGGCTGAAGACGCGCTGGATCGCTGCAGGTATTCAAGTGATGTCCGTCAACCTGCCGCCGCCATCCAGTAGCGATTGCCTCCGGCTTTCTTGGCCGCGTACATGGCGTGGTCGGCCTCGCGCACCAATTGCTGCGCATCCTGCCCGAGAGCGGGATAGACAGCTATGCCGATACTGCCGGAAACCAGCGTCCGGCCCTCCGGCATGTCGAAAGGCCATTGCAGGGAAGCAAGGATCTTTTCCGCCACGATTTCAGCCTGGTGCGGCGCGGTAAGGCCGGTCAACAGCACCACGAACTCGTCACCGCCCATGCGGCCGACCGTGTCGGTTTCGCGCACGCAACTGGCGATGCGCTGCGCAACCTCGTGGAGCAGCCTGTCGCCCGCACTGTGCCCGAGCGTGTCGTTGATGTTCTTGAAGTGATCCACGTCGAGATAGAGCAACCCGAACATCTCCTGCTCGCGCTTGGCGCGATCAAGCGCATGCTGCAGGCGCTCGTCGAACAGATTGCGGTTGGCAAGATTGGTCAGCGCGTCGTGCTGCGCGACGTGGCGCAGCCATGTCTCGTTCCGTTTGCGCTCGATTGCCGTGGCCACCTGGGTGGACACGAACTCCAGCAGTTGCTTGTCCTGCTCGGTATAGCGGGTATCGCCGGAATAGCTCTGCACGACCAGCGCGCCGATCGTGCGTTCCTGGGATGTCAGCGGCACGCCAAGCCAGTCCACCGATTCGCTGCCGACGATGGTGCGCACGCGCGGGGAAAGCTTCTGCTGCATGCCCGGTTTCAACAGCAGTGCCTGCCCGGTGCGAATCACTTCCGCACTGAGCGTGCCGGTGCCGAGCGGGCGCGGCTCCGGCGTGGTGTCGTGTTCGTCCATGAAGTAGGGAAAGCTCAGGATGTCCTTGTCCTTGTCGTACAGCGCCACGAAGAAATTCTTCGCCGGCAGCAGGCTGTCGATGATCGCGTGTATGTGCCGGAACAGGTCGACCAGGTCGGTGGCGGTATGGGCGGCCTCCGAGATCTTCAGCAGAGCATTCTGCACGGCCTCCGAGCGCTTCTGCTCGGAGATGTCGCGCGCCACCGCGATGCGAACGCCATCCTGCGGCGACCAGCGCTCCGACCACATGATGTGCGCGACGCTGCCGTCCTTGCGGATCCAGCGGGTTTCGAAGTGCGGGTCGTGCGCGCCGTGCATGATGCGCTTGACGATCTCCGCCGTGCGCTCGCGATCATCCGGATGGATCATGTCGATTTTCTGCCGGCCGATCATTTCCTGCGGGGAGTAGCCGAAGATTTGTTCGCAGGCGGCGCTGGCGTAAACGAAGTAACCGGCGGGATCCACGATGCAGACGGCGTCCACGAGCATGTCCAGCACATGATCCAGACGGGCGCGAATGGTGGATTCGAGGGGATGGCGCGGAAGGATTGAAACGTTGCTGGGCATGGGATTTCTGAAGCGTACGGATGGCCTCCGTCGCGATGGAGTATTGCAAGTGCGAAGCCAAACAGCCGTGCTGTGTTCTGGAGTTTTCCAATCTCCACAGACACTGTGACGAAAGTCACGCGCGCGGCATTCACGGATTGCGAGCACAATGGAAGGACGCCCGCCGACAAGGAGTCCACCATGCGTACCCGAGTGTTTGCCGCCTTGCTTGCCTGCACCATGCCGATGGCCGCTCTGGCCCAGAAGCCCGACCCGGGTTCTTCCGCCGCCGCGCCTGCCTACATCACCGCCGCCATCAACGATCCCGCGCGCGCGGCAGACAGGAAGGACGACGCGCGCCGCCAGATCGCCGCGGTGATGACCTTCACCGGCGTGAAGCCGGGCGACAGCGTGCTGGAACTGGTGCCGGGTTCGGGCTATTGGACGCGCGTGTTCAGCGCGGTGGTCGGACCGGGCGGGCACGTCTACACGGTGTGGCCGAACGAGATGGAGAAGTTCAGCGCCAAGAGCTACGCCAACTGGCAATCGCTGGTCGCGACGCCGCACTACAAGAACGTCACCCTGCTCAAGGAGCCGGCCGCTCACCTGAGCGCGCCGCAAAAGGTGGACATCGTGTTCACTTCGCAGAACTACCACGATTACCACGACCCGTTCATGGGGCCGGTGGACATGCTGAGCTTCGACAAGCAGGTCTACGATGCGCTGAAGCCGGGCGGGGTGTTCGTGATCATCGATCACATCGCGCCCGCGGGTTCCGGCGCGAGCGATACCGACACGCTGCATCGCATCGATCCGATGCTGGTGAAGAAGGAAGTGGAAGCCGCCGGCTTCAAGTTCGACGGCGAGAGCGATGCGCTGCGCAACCCCAGGGACACGCACACCGACAAGGTGTTCGACAAATCCATCCGCGGGCATACCGATCAATTCATCTACAGGTTCCGCAAGCCGGCCCGGTCGGGTTGAGTATCAGTCGAGGCGAAACCCGCTGACGTGATCCCGGACGCCGCGAAGCGGCGGTCCGGGTGGCAAAGCCAGGGGCCGGAGCAGAGCGCCGCAGAGTGCCCTCGCGTCTTGGCTGCCACTGGCTGTTGCTGGCCTGAGCGCTTCTTCGTGACATTCTGTTTCGCTGTCCGGGGAAGCGTTAATTGCATCACATGCGTTGGTGCGCGTGGCATTGCGCTTGCTCACTCCCTGGTGAAACCAGAGGAGGGGACTCGCATGTCTCCCGTCATTCCGCAGCAGTCGCTACGCGTACAAACCCTCCGCTTCATCGCCTGCCAACAGGTTCTGCGCTCGCTCGGATTGGCTCTCGGCGCGGTGATGATCGCGATGGTGTTCTACACCGATCACGCGGGCCCGGCGGAATGGACACTGCTGATCCTGTACTGCCTGTGCTGGCCGCATCTGGCCCGCGCCTTGGCGCAACGCCACGCCAAGCCGATGCACGTCGAGCGCAGGAGCACACTGATTGATTCGGCCGGGGGCGGACTGTGGCTCGTGATGATGCATTTCAATCTGCTGCCGAGCGCGCTGCTGATCGCCCTGCTGGCCATGGATTGCGTCGGGGTCGGAGGCGGGCGCTTGTTGCTGCGGGGCATCCTAGTCCAGGCCGCCACCTGCGGCGCGGCCATCGCAATATTCGGCTTTCATCCCATTCCGGACACCAGCCGTCCGGAACTGCTCGCGAGCCTGCCGTTGGCCATGCTCTATCCGCTGGCCGTCGCCGGAATGGCTCACCGCCTCAACCGGCGCGTGCATCAGCAGAACCGCCTCCTCGCACACATCGGTCGAATGGATGGACTGAGCGAATTGCTCAATCGCGCGCACTGGGAAGAAGCGGTTGAAGGCACGCTGGAAAATCTGCGCACCAGCGGCTGCAGCGCGTCGCTGCTGATGATGGACATTGATCATTTCAAGCAGATCAACGACTACTACGGACACACCATCGGTGACGAGGTGATCGGCCGGGTCGGTGCGATCATCCGTCGCAGCATGCGCGAAGGCGACATCGCCGGGCGCTACGGCGGCGACGAGTTCGGCGTGGTGTTGAATGGCGTCAACGCGGCCACCGCCGCCCAGATCGCCGAGCGCATCCGCGCCAGCGTGCACGCGGCCACTTTCGAACAGGCCGAGGATCTGCGCTGCACGCTCAGCATCGGCATCGCGGAGGCCGCCGCAGACATGCGCAATGCGCGCGAATGGATACGCCAGGCGGATGCTGCGCTGTACGACGCCAAGACCCGCGGCCGGAACCGCCTGGCCTTGATCAATGCGAACTGGCAATTGAAGGCCACCGCCGCCTGACATCCTCGCCAGCGGGACGACCGGGATGGCGCACGCGGCGGCACGGCGCGCCGCGGTGGCAAGCATCTTGCTGCGTTGCCGGGCAATTGCGCTCCGCGGAATCCGAAATGGCCAGCCTGCCGCCCAAACCCGCGCCCCGCGCCTATGCCCTGCGTTTCGTGGCCGGCGCACACTTCCTGCGTACGCTCGGGCTCGCCCTGGGTTTCCTGGCGGTGGCGGCGGTGCTGCACCAGAACGGCGCGTCCAGACCGATCTGGGTCCTGCTGGTCCTGCACGGGTTCGCCTGGGCGCACATCGCGCGAGCCCTGGCGCAACGGAACGAGGATCCGGTCTGGGCGGAACGCCGCAACGTACTGGTGGATTCGTTGTTGTGCGGCATGTGGATCGCGCTGATGGGCTTCAACACGTTGCCGTCGGTGCTGCTGACCACCATGCTGGCCATGAATTGCATCGGCGCCGGAGGCGGCCGGCTGTTGGGGAAGGGATTGCTCGCCGAAGCGATCGCTTGCCTGCTGACGGTTGCCTTCTGGGGTTTCAGGCCGAATCTCGTGACCGGCCAGCTCGAACTGCTCGCGTGCCTGCCGCTGCTGGTGGCGTGTCCGCTCGCGGTGAGTTGGGTGGCATGGCGGCTGACCAAGCGCGTGCGCCACCAGAATCGCGTGCTCGCGCGCGTGGGCAGCATTGACGGCCTGAGCGAACTCCTCAATCGCACCCACTGGACGAACGCGGTCGAGGACTTGCTCGATTACCCGCGCAGGGAAGGCCACACCGCGTCGCTGCTGATGCTGGACATAGACAATTTCAAGCAGGTCAACGACCAGTACGGCCACATTGTCGGCGACGAGGTGATCGTGCGGATCGGCCAGATCATCCGGCGCAACATGCGCAATGGCGATATCGCCGGCCGCTATGGTGGCGACGAGTTCGCGATCGTGCTGAATGGCGTCGACCTGCAGGGCGCCGCCAACGTCGCCGAGCGGATCCGCACCAGCGTGCACATGGCCGCCTTCGAGCATGCAAGGGAACTGCGTTGCACCGTGAGCATCGGCATCGCCTCGCTGCAATCGAGCCCGCGCGACGCCCGCGAGTGGATCCGCCAGGCCGATGCCGCCCTGTACAAGGCCAAGTTGCTCGGCCGCGATCAGTTGTTCGCGGCCAATTGGCCGCGCGAGACCACGGCCGTCTAGCGCCTTGCCGCTGGATGTCGCTTCTGCTGCAGGGTTCGCGCAGCGCACATGGCAAGGCGAGCTGATTGCCGACGTGATAGAAGTGACGGATGGAACGGCGGCGTGTTCAATCAGGGACCCAGATGTCGCTTGGTGGATTCGCCCGGCGACCGCCCGGCGACCGGCTGTTCTTCGCGGTGTATCCCGACGCCAATGCCGCGCAACGTATCGTCGAGTTGGCGGAAGCGATGCGCGCGAAACATCACATGCGCGGCAATCCGTTGCGCGCGGATCGCGTGCACGTGACCCTGCATCATCTCGGCGACCACGTTGGCTTGCCGGAATCGCTGGTTGCCACTGCGAGCGGTGCGGCGGCGAACATGGCGATGCCTCTGTTCGAGTTGAGCTTCGATTGCGTCGCGAGCTTTCCAGGCCGCGCGCGCAAGCGGCCCTGCGTGTTACGGAGCGGGGAGGCGGATTCGAGTGCCGCCCTGTTCGCGTTCCAGGCCGCGCTCGGCGAGCGGCTGCGCGCGTCGGGTCTGGGGCGTTACGTCGAGCGCCGCTTCACGCCGCACGCGACCTTGTTGTACGACGAACGCACGCTCGCACCGGAACCGGTGCCGCCGGTCGGATGGACTGTGCGCGAATTCGTGCTGATCCACAGCCTGCTCGGGAAGACCGAGCATCGCGTGCTGGGTCGATGGAGCCTGGAGCGCGGACCGACCGGATGAAACGGAACATCCCTGTCCGTACTTTGCGCGCGATCAGTAGATGCCGACCTGCAGCGCGTATTTGGTGACGTCTCCGCTGGCCACGGTGGACGGATCCTGGTAGACGCGCACGGTGTAGGTTTCGTTCGTTTCCGGCTTGGTGGTCCAGGTGGTCGCGCCGCTTGTCATCGTATCGACCAGCGGCTTGCGCGAGTCGGCCGGCAGCACGCGGAAGTACAGGTTCGGATTGCGCGAGATCAGATTGATCTGCATCGTCTTGCCGGCGTCGGCCGTGACCGTGTACTCGTGGAAGTTGTCGCCCTTGCTGACCGTGCCGATGGTTTGGGACCAGGGGGCGCCGGGGCTGAAGCTGATCGGTTCCGCGCAGAAGGCGGGCGAGCCGAGGGCCAGGGCGAGAACGGCACAGAGCGCGCCGCGAACCAGAACGTGCTGCATGGTGTCTGTCCTGTGGTTTCTTGCGTCAGGGAAGAACACCAGCATAGCACCGCGGGCAGTGCAGGGCCGCGCATGCGACACTGTGCGCCCTTTTGCATCCAGAGGAATGCCTCCGCAATGCCGATGACGCTCCTGCTGATCGCCGCGACCTGCATCGTGTCGTTCATCGCGTTCAGCAATTCCAGGGTGATCGATGCCCTGATCCTGTGGCCGCCGGCGATCAAGCGCCGCCACGAATACTGGCGACTGCTGAGCTACGGCCTGGTGCACGCGGACGGACAGCACCTGCTCTTCAACATGATCACGCTGTTCTTCTTCGGCCGCGCGATGGAAGGGTTCTACGGGCAGTACCTCGGCGAATTCGGGTTCGTGCTGTTCTATGCGGGCGGGTTGCTGGTATCGATCCTGCCGAGCTGGTGGAGCAACCGCAACAGCTCCAGCTATCGCAGCCTCGGCGCTTCGGGCGCGGTCTCGGCGGTGTTGTTCGCCTTCATCCTGTTCCAGCCGTGGGCGATGATCTTCGTGTTCTTCCTGCCCGTCCCGGCGGTTCTTTACGCCATCGCCTTCGTGGCATATTCGATCTACAGCGACCACCGCGGCGCCAGTCCGATCAACCACAGCGCGCACATGTGGGGCGCGGCGTACGGCGTGCTGTTCACCGTACTCATGGAACCGCGCGTTGTGGTTTTCTTCGTCGAGCAATTGAAACATCCGCATTTCGGACCGTAAACGCCGGGTTCGCGCCCGGCCCGGCAGGATGGCCTCATGCAATGCAAGACGCTCGATTTCGATGAGGGTTTCCGCGTGGCTTTCGGCAATGCACGCGCGCAGGGTGCGGTCATGACGATCGCGCCGGGAGAGCGGGAGGGCGATGCGCTGAACCGGCATGAAGACGCCGACCAGTGGCTGTACGTGGTCGAGGGCAGTGGCACGGCGGTGGTGGAAGGCAAGCCACAGCCGTTGCGGCCGGGCGTGCTGCTGCTGATCGAAAAGGGGGAGCGCCACGAAGTGCGCAACGACGGGCAGCAGCCGCTCAGGAGCCTCAATTTGTACGTACCACCTGAATATTGAGAGCCCGGCACTGAAAAGTTCCTACTAACCCTTCGTAGTCACTCGCGTTTTCTGCTACATACCTGTATCATGCCGGACACTGTGTTTGCC
>DASSFA010000350.1:0-17762 GCA_035694895.1 Rhodanobacteraceae bacterium
CGCAAAATCGGCGAATCTCCGGAACTGGTTCTCACTTTCACGCCGGTCGCTGGCCTTGCACGTGCAAGCTGCGCCGCAAGCGGGTACGTGCCCGCTTGCGGGAATGCGGTGATGGGCAACATGACAACGGGTTTGCAGCGCCTGCTGCGGAGCCCGCGCAACCTCGGCGAGGCTGGCGAGGCATCCTGGCGAGGGCTGATCGAGCGCAGCCACGATGGTGTGCTGGTGGTCGGAACGGAAGGGCGCGTCTGCTACGCAAACCCGGCCGCCGCGACGCTGCTGGGCTGGAGCGTCGAGCAACTGGTCGGATCGATGTACGGCTATCCGCTTTGCGAGGGTCCGCCCAGCCAGGTCGAGATCGCACGCGCCAGCGCGCCGAGCCTGACCGTCGAGATGCGCCTGTCCCAGACGACCTGGAACGGCGCGCCCGCCTGGTTCGTCCACCTCCATGACATCACGGAGCGCAGCCGGGTGACGGCACTGGAGAAGGAGCGCATGGCGCTCCTGGCCGCGATGGCCGAAGGCGCGTCGCTGCAGGAAGTGCTGAACGCTACCGTGCGCCTGATGGAGTCGCAGCATCGGCAGGCGATCTGCACCGTATTGCTGCTGGACAGGGAAGGCGTGCATTTGCACCACGCCGCTTCGAGCGGATTTCCCGCCGAGCTGGTGCGCGCCATCGAAAGTGCGCGGATCGGCCCGGGCCAGGGCTGCTGCGGCACCGCCGCATACGAAGGGCGCACCGTGATCAGTGCCGACATCGCCAGCGATCCGATCTGGCTGGACTGGCGCGATCACATGTTGCGTTATGGACTGCGTGCGTGCTGGTCCGTGCCGATTTTCTCCAGCACGCAGCGTGTGCTCGGGACCGTCGCGGTTTATTACCGCACGCCGCGCACGCCGAGCGCCGGCGAGATCGACCTGGCAAACGCCT
The DNA here is from genome assembly GCA_035694895.1 of Rhodanobacteraceae bacterium. Lineage (GTDB taxonomy): Bacteria > Pseudomonadota > Gammaproteobacteria > Xanthomonadales > Rhodanobacteraceae > 66-474. The sequence goes on from DASSFA010000350.1 coordinate 932, forward strand.
GCGTGCAGATCGCCGGCATCGCCATCGAGAAGCGCCATGCGGACGAGCAGGTGCAGGTGCTGGAAGTCAGCCGGCTGCGCATGCTGGAGCAGTTGCAGGCCTCCGAAGCGCAATACCGGCTGCTGTTCGAGAGCAACCCGCATCCGATGTGGGTATTCGATCGCGAATCGCTGCGCTTCCTGGCGGTGAATGGTGCTGCCGTGCGGCACTACGGCTACGAGCGGGAGGAATTCCTCGCCATGAGCCTGCTCGATTTGCGGCCCGAGGAAGATTTCGCCCGGTTCAGCCAGATCGTGCAGTTGCCGTCCCATCAGCGCAGGGATCCGGGCGTGTGGCGCCACAAACGCAAGGACGGCAGCCTCATCGACGTGGAGATCATCTCCGACGACATCATCTTCGATGGCCGGCCTGCGCGCCTGGTGTTGGTCAGCGATGTCACCGCCAGGCAGATCGCCGAACGTGAACTGGCCCGTATCAGCCGGGCGCAGGCGATGCTTGGCCGCTGCAACGAGGCAGTGATCCACGCATCGCAACGGCAGACCTTGCTCGATGCGGTGTGCCGGATCGTGGTGGAAACCGGCGGCTACCGCATGGCCTGGATCGGATTCGCCGACCCGGCAGGTTCGATCGAGCCTGAAGCCTGGGCTGGCGCGGGCCTGGAATATCTGAAGGATCTGCGACTCAGTTCGAGTGAAAACGAGGTGGCAGGCAGGGGGCCGGGCGGACGCACCATGCGCAGCGGCAAACCCGAAGTGGTGCAGGACATCCGGCAACCGGATTCCGGGTTTGCCTGGAAAATGGAATCGGCGCAGGAGAACGGGTTCCGCAAGGCGATCACGCTGCCGCTCCGCGATGGCCAGCATACGATCGGCCTGCTTTGTCTCTATGCCGGCGACACCAGTCCCGTCGCGGCCGAGGAACTGCTGTTGCTGGAAAGCCTGGCCGACAACATCACGTGGGCGGTGCTGCACCTGGGAGGCGGCGCGGAGATCGTGTGAGAACCTCTGGATAAGCTCGCGCCCGGCCCGATCCAAAACAACGTGTCACGCGCCGACGGCGCGCAATCTGCCTTCGCTCGTCATGCTTGCGCAGAGATTCGGCGGTCGCCTTATGCCGCATCCGGCATGAAATGCAACGCCAGCCCGTTCATGCAGTAGCGCAATCCGGTCGGCGGCGGGCCGTCGTCGAAAACGTGGCCGAGATGACCCCCGCAGCGGCGGCAGTGCACCTCGGTGCGCACCATCATGAAACTGGTATCGCGGCTGGTCAGCACCGCGTCCGGCAGCGGTTTCCAGAAGCTCGGCCAGCCGGTGCCGGAGTCGAACTTCGTCTTCGACGAGTACAGCGGCAGTTCGCAACCGGCGCAATGGTAAATGCCGGCTCGATGTTCATGGTCCAGCGGGCTGCTGAAGGGCGGTTCGGTCGCGGCCTGGCGCAACACGGCGTAGCGTTCCGCCCCCAGCCGTTGCCGCCATTGCGCGTCGGTCAACTTGAACGTCGGCTGCGGGCTGAGATCCACCGCAACGGTGTCCTCGCCCGCGCGCGCGATCAATGCGAAGGCGCCAAGGCCCATCGTGCCGAGGCTGGCCAGGAAATGGCGGCGGTGCATGCGTGCGCTCCGGTTCGTGTGAGGAATGGACCGTGCGACCCGCCTCCCCATTGCAACCACGTGAGGTGTCGGAACGGCTCTGCCAGAAAGGGAACCTTTCAGGTTCCGCTGCCCGTGCCCGATTCCTTTGCCGGATAGCAGCTCTTGCCGTGCAGCGCCTGCTGCAGTTGCCGCGACAGCGCGCGGCAACGCTGATCCAGCGCCGTGCGCTTCACCGGGTCGCGCGCGTCCCGCAGCAAGCCATCACGCATCTGCTCATAGCGCGTGTCGACCTGGCCGGAGGCGAAAATGCGCGCGGCACGATGGCAGGCCTTGTAGCTGGAGAGATACTCATCGCACGTTGCCACACCGACCATCCCGCCGGGCGCCGGCGGCAGTTGCTCGTTCGGGGCGGTTCCGGTGTGCGGCATTACCGGCGCGGGTTGCGGTACGGCGTTCGTCGCAGATGGCGCCCGTTGCGGGTGGCTGGCGCAGCCGGCCAGCACCGTGCACATGGCGGAAAAAGCGAAAACCCGTCGCAGGTACGTGCGCATCTCGACTCCGTTCATCGCTATGCGGCGCATGCTTGCAACCCGCGCGCGCCGGCGCAAATCCGCGTTGAACGAAGCGGTCCAAGTGGCCAGCTAACCCGCGCGCCGGATCTGGAACTCGCGGACGTTGCTGGCGGCGCTCCCCGTCGTTGTGGTTGCCGAGGATTGCAGCTGCCGCGCGCGGCGACCGCGGGTGAGCACTGCCGCGACCAGGTGCCGTGGCAGGATCGGCTTGGTCAGGAAATCATCGCCGCCGGCCGCCAGGGCCTCGAAACGCGTTTCCGAATCCTGGTCGCCGGACAGGAACACGATGGAGGTGCTGGTCGAATCCGGTTGCGCGCGCAATGCCGCAACCAGGCTCAAGCCATCCATCTCGGGCATGTAGAGATCGAGCAGCACCACTTCGGGCCGGAAATCCGCGAATTCGGCGAGCGCCTTCTGCGCATCGGTGTACAACCGCGTTTCCACGCCGGCGTGGCGCAGTACGCTTTCGCAGAACATGGCCTCGCTGCGGTTGTCGTCGATGATCATCGCGCGCAGCGGTGCGCTGTCGCGCTCGCGCAGCACGCGCGCGGCGCGCTCGGCGAGCAGCGCCGGGTTGTCGTTGAAATCCAGCACCATGTCGGCGCCGCCGCGCAGGGCCCTCATGCGCTGTTCCAGCGAATTTTCGCGGAGCAGTGCCGCGAACAGCGGCCGGCCGGCACTGCCGCCCAGTTGCAGGGCAGCGCGTTCCAGTCGCTGCATGTCGCCAAGCTGCGACTGGTCCACCAGCACCACGTGCATCCCGTGTTCGGGCGGACGTTGCAGTGCTTCGTCGGCGTTCGAGCGTGCGGTCAAGGCAACGCCGCGCTCGGTGAGGCGCATGCCCAGCTCCGCGACCAGCCCGGAATCATCACTGATGTAAAGCAGGTGCGCGAGGTTGGATGGCCTGGGCGCCGGCGCAGGCTGCACGATCTTCAGCGCCTGATCGCCGCCAAGCGCGCGGCTCAAACGCAGGAGGTTGGCGCGTTGGCTGGCGTCCGGGTTGCGGCCGTCTTCCACGAACGAGCACAGGTACACCGACAGTTCGACCGCCGCGCTCGCGAGGGCGTCGTCGTGCAACCCGTCCGCCGCGGAGGCGATGCGGTCCAGGTCGTCGTGCAGGGCTGCAACTTCCGCCATCGGCCAGCCGCGTTCCAGCATGGCCTGGAACTTCTGGGTCCATTCCGCGCCCCACGTGCCCACTGCGTTTTGATTTGCCGACATGCTGCATACCCCTGCATCTGCGAGCGTGTGCAAACACCAACGCCGCGCGGCTGCTCATCGCGCACGGCACGATTGTTGGTGCAAGTTTCGGGCGAAGTGATTGGAGGGACTGCAAAACCCATCACGGGTTTGCCTTCTGCAACAATCCCGCGCACTTGCGCGGCGCGGGCAGGCGCGCGATCGTGCATTGGCGGGCCAGCCGCTCTTGTGAAAAGTGCGATCAGGGATGATCGCCTTTGATCCTGCGATCAGGGATGGATCGCGAGTCGAGGAGGCTTCCATGTTGTTGCGCGGGCGCGAGCATGATCTGGGCGGTTTTCACGTGCGCAGGTTGCTGCCGCAGCTCCAATGCCGCAGCGTCGGTCCGTTCGTGTTCTTCGACCACATGGGGCCGGCGCGCTTCCCGGCCGGCATGGGCGTGGACGTGCGCCCGCATCCGCACATCGGCCTCGCCACCGTGACATGGCTGTTCGAAGGCGTGATGCGCCATCGCGACACGCTGGGCAGCGTGCAGGATATCCGCCCCGGTGCGGTCAACTGGATGACTGCCGGGCGCGGCATCGCGCATTCGGAGCGCACGCCGCCGGAAGCGCGCGTGGAGGGCGCGCCGCTGCATGGCATCCAGACCTGGGTTGCGCTGCCGCTGGCGGACGAGGAAACCGAGCCCGCCTTTCATCACATCGCGAATTCGGAACTGCCGCGCATCGAGAGCGAAGGCGTGCGCCTGACCGTCGTGGCCGGCAACGTGCGTGCCTTGCACTCGCCGGTGCGCGTGTTTTCGCCCACGCTGTACCTGGCCGGCGATCTGGATGCGGGTGCGACGTTCGAGCTGGACGACGAGCACGAGCAACGCGCCTTGTACGTGGTCGAGGGGGAGATCGAAGTCGATGGTCGGCGCGTCGAGCGGCACACGCTCGCCGTGTTGCCGGCGAAGGGCGCGGTACCGGCACATGCGCTCGCCGATTCGTGCGTGGTGATCCTCGGCGGCGCGCCACTGGATGCGCCCCGGCACCTGTGGTGGAATTTCGTCTCGTCTTCGCGCGAGCGCATTGAAAGGGCCAAGCGCGACTGGGAGGAGGGCCGGTTCGGCCTGATTCCAGGCGATGACGAGGAATTCATCCCGCTGCCGAACAATTGAAGAGTGCAGTCATGGATGACTGCCATTTGATCTTCGCGCTCCCGGACGAGCACGGGAAAGACCCCGCCATGCCGCAGTTCGCCAGCTTCCGCGAGTTCTATCCGTACTACCTCGGCGAGCACACCGATCGCCGTTGCCGGCGCCTGCATTTCGTCGGCTCGTGGCTGGTGATCGCGTGGATTGTCGTGGCGATCGTCACGCGCAATCCGTGGTGGCTGATCGGGGTGCCGCTGTGCGGCTACGGGTTCGCCTGGTTCGGCCACTTCGTCTACGAGAAGAATCGCCCGGCCACTTTCAGGCATCCCTTGTACAGCCTCATGGGCGACTGGGTGATGTTCGGGCAGGTGCTGCAGGGGAAGATCGCCATCTGAGGGGGTCGGGGCGGCTTGCCCGAGCGAGGGCACCCGGGATCCACGCTGCATCCATGGCGCTCCATCGCGGCGTGCAGGCGCGGGCCTGCAACGGGATGCCATGACTTTCATCCCATCGCTTTGCAACTGGATTCAGGTCAGGCTAGCGCTTCAAAACGCAGTTGATTTCTCTGTACCACTTTCGACGCCGGGGAGACATCGCAATGATTGCACGTGCCGTGTTCGCGCTGGCGCTGCTCGCGTGCGCGGGTAGCGCCTACGCCATGACCGCCGATGAGCTGGTCGCAAAAAACATTGCCGCACGCGGCGGCATGGACAAGATGCAGGCGATCAAGACGCTGAAGATGCAGGGCCAATTGATCGCCGGCGGCGGCTTCAAGCTGTCGTATACCGCACTGCTGAAGCGCCCGGACAAGATCCGCCAGGAGGCCAGCGTGCAGGGGCTGACGCAGGTGCAGGCGTGGGATGGCCGGCAGGGCTGGAGCATCCAGCCGTTCGGCGGCCGCAAGGATCCGATCCCGATGTCGGCGGACGATGCCAAGGAGCTCGCGGAAGCGGCGGACATGGATGGCCCGCTGGTGGACGCCAAGGCCAAGGGCAACGTGGTCACCTATCTCGGCACCGAGGACGTGGACGGCACCAACGCGCACAAGCTGCAGGTGCAGTTGAAGGACGGCAACACGGTGGTGATCTATCTCGACCCCGATGCCTATCTCCCGATCCGCGAGATCGCGCGCCGCACCGTGCGCGGGACGCAGCAGGTCACCCAGACCGACTTCGGCGACTACGAGCAGGTGGACGGCGTGTACTTCCCGTTCGCGATCACCACCGGTCCGAAGGGTGCCACTCCCGACCAGATGATGCAGATCAGCATAGACAAGGCGCAGGCAAACGTGCCGATGGAGGACGCGGTGTTCGCATTTCCGGTGAAGACGGCCAGCAAGGGGAGCAAGTGACATGAAGCGAATTCAATTCCGCAACGCGCTTGCGCTGGCTGTTTCGCTGAGCCTTGCCGCTGCCGGCGCGCAGGCCGCGCCCACCGCGGGACATGCAGCTATCTTCGACAGTGGCGCGATCTCCGGCCTCAACGCGCGCAACATCGGCTCGGCCACCATGAGCGGCCGCGTGTCGGCCGTCACCGCCGTTCCCGAGAAGAACGGCAAGATCACCATCTACGTCGGCGCGGCCAGCGGCGGCGTATGGAAGTCCACGGACAGCGGCACCACCTTCAAGCCGGTGTTCGACAAGCAGCCGGTGATGTCCATCGGCGCGATCGCGATAGATCCGAACCATCACGACACCGTGTGGGTCGGCACCGGCGAATCGTGGATGCGCAATTCGGTCTCGATCGGCAATGGCATCTACAAGACCACCGACGGCGGCGAAACCTGGAAGTACCTGGGCCTGCCCCATTCCGAGCACGTGGCGAAGATCGCGATCGATCCGAACGACAGCAACACCGTGTATGCCTGCGTACCGGGCAAGCTGTGGAGCGATTCGCCCGACCGCGGCCTGTACAAGACCACCGACGGCGGCAATTCGTGGACGCTGGTGTTGAAGGGCAGGAACCTGTCCACCGGCTGTTCCGGCTTGAGCATGGATTCGAAGAATCCGGACGTGCTGTTCGCGGCCATGTGGGACTTCCGCCGCAAGGGCTGGACGTTCCGCTCCGGCGGCCCGTCGCCCGACGCGCCTTCGGCCAGCGGGCTGTTCCGCTCCGCGGATGGCGGCAGGACCTGGACCGAAATCACCCACGATGCGAACAAGGGCTTTCCGACGAAGCCCTATGGCCGCATCGCGGTGACGATCGCCCCGTCCAATCCGCAGATCGTCTACGCGATGGTGGAGTCCACCGACTCGGCGCTGTATCGATCGGATGATGGCGGCAAGACCTGGTCCGAGCGCGACAAGAGCCAGAACATGGTCTGGCGTCCATTCTATTTCGCCAACCTCATCGTCGACCCGACCAATCCGGATCGGCTGTTCAAGCCGGACCTCAGCCTCATCCAGAGCACCGACGGTGGCAAGACCTTCAGCGAATCCGGCGGCGGCATGCATGGCGACAACCACGACGACTGGATCAATCCGGAAGATCCCAAGTTCGTGATCGCCGGTGACGACGGCGGCCTTTGGTTCTCGCACGACGGCGGCAGCAAGTGGTGGAAGGCCAACAACCTGCCGATCTCCCAGTTCTACCACGTGAGCGTGGACGATGCCGATCCCTACCACGTCTACGGCGGCCTGCAGGACAACAGCGACTGGGTCGGGGATTCCGAGTATCCGGGCGGCATCACCAACGGCCGATGGGAGAACATGTTCGGCGGCGACGGCTTCTGGATGTTCGAGGATCCGACCGACTCCAATTACATCTACGCCGAATCGCAGGGCGGCTTCGTCGGGCGGATCAACCGCCACACGCACCAGATCCAGCTGATCCAGCCGCAGGCCGGCTACAAGGAGAAGCTGCGCTACAACTGGAACACGCCGATCGCGATGTCGCCCAACGACAAGGGCACGATGTACATCGGCGCGCAGTTCCTGTTCAAGACGACCGACCACGGCAAGACCTGGCAGCGCATCTCGCCGGATCTCACCACCAACAATCCGGAGCAGCAGAAGCAGGAGGAGTCCGGCGGCGTGACCGTGGACAACTCCTATGCGGAGATGCACGACACGATCTACTCGATCAGCGAGTCGCCGAAGCAGGCGGGCCTGATCTGGGTCGGCACCGACGACGGCAACATCCAGCTGACCCGCGACGGCGGTGCGCACTGGAGCAATCTGACCGGCAACGTGCACGGCCTTCCGAAGGGCGAGTGGGTTTCCTGGATCCAGGCCAGCCCGCATGACGCCGGCACGGCATTCGTGGCGTTCGATCGCCACTCCTTCGGCGACATGAAACCGTACATCTACAAGACCACCGACTACGGCAAGTCGTGGATGCCGCTCGTCACACCGAACGACGACAAGGGCATCCGCGGCTTCGTGCATGTGATCAAGCAGGACGCGGTGGATCCGAATCTGCTGTTCGCGGGCAGCGAATTCGGCCTGTGGATTTCGCCGGATGGCGGCGCGCACTGGGCGCAGTTCAAGGGCAGCGACTTCCCGGACGTGCCGGTGCGCGACCTGGTCGTGCAGCCGCGCACCAGCGATCTGGTGGTCGCCACGCACGGCCGCGGCATCTGGATCATTGACGACATCACGCCGCTGCGCGCGCTGACGCCGCAGGTGCTGAACGCGGACGCCACGTTCCTGCCGACCCGGCCGGTGGTGCAGCGCATCCAGGGCTGGGGCGGCTGGCCGGAAGGCGATGCGTCCTTCAGCGGCCCGAATCCGCCGGATGGCGCGGTGATCACCTACTACCAGAAGAGCCGCCACCTGTTCGGCAAGCTCAAGCTGGAAATCTACGACAGCAACGGCAAGTTGCTCGACACCATTCCCGGCAATGTCCGGCGCGGCATCAATCGCGTGAACTGGGACATGCGCGTGGCGCCGCCGCGCGTGCCGCCGGCCGCGCAGGTCGCGTTCAACTCCGCGCAGGGTCCGCGCGTGGTGCCGGGCGTCTACACGGTCAAGCTGATCAAGGGCGACGAGACCTACGAGCAGAAGTTGAACATCGGCCTCGACCCGCGCTCTCCGTTCACGCTGGCCGACCGCAAGGCGCAGTTCGACGCGGCGATGAAGGTCAGCGACCTGTTCGGCCGCATGACCGATCTGGATTACCGGATCGTGGCGGTGCGCGACGGGGCCAGGACGCGCGCGGCGCAGGTGCAGAACGATCCCGCGCTCGCGAAGCAATTGAACGCGCTCGCCGACAAGGCCGATACCATCCGCAAGGAGATCGTCGCGACCAAGGAAGGCGGTGCCATCACCGGCGAGGAGCGCCAGCGCGAGTACCTGGATGACGTGTACGGCGCGATCAACGGTTACGAAGGCGCACCGACCAACTACCAGCTCGCCCGCGTGGACGCGATCGCGCGCGAGATGGGCGACACGGCGAAGGAGTTCGACGCGCTGCGCAACAACGATCTGGCCAAGGCCAACAGCGCGTTGAAGGCCAAAGGCATGTCGGAGATCACCGTGCCTGCGGGCGCGCCGGCCGACGAGGGCGGTGCGGCAGGGGGTGGCGCCATGCGCGAGCGCGATCGCGATGGTTTCTTCGGAAGAGATTGATTTACAACCGTTCGGGCTGAGCGTAGGTCGGCGGAGCCGACCGAAGTCGAAGCCATCGTGTCCTTCGACTTCGGGCCTGCGGCCCTACGCTCAGGACGAACGGCTGAAAGGTTTCACCGATAGATCCGGTGGCACTGGTCGCAATGCTCGCCGATCTGCGCCATCGTCTTGTTCAGGGCAGGGCAGTCGCGCGGCGGGTTCGCGGCGACCTGCTGGTCGAACGCATGCGCGTCATTGGCGAATTTGGCGAATTGCTTGTCCTGCATCAGATCCGGAAATGCGCGCGGGATCTCGCCCGACATCGTCACCAGCATGGCGAGGTTGCCCGCAGTCGCTTCCGCCGTGCAGCGCTGGGTGCGGACGGCGTGATCCAGCGCGCCGGCGTGCGCGGCCATCACGTCCATCACCCCGCGCGGATAGGCGTCGCGTTCCCGCATCGCGGCGGTGACCTGCAAGGCGGCGAGAGCGCCGATCACGGCGGCGAGCAGGGCGAGCAGCAGAATGCGCATGACCGGGTTCCTCGACAAGACCAGCGCGCATTATGGGCGATGCGCACGAAACCGCGAAGGCGAGGTGCAACTATCATTCGCGGATGACCGACACCCGCTTCCTCGGCATTGATCGCCTCTACGGCAAGGGTAGCGCTGCGCGCCTTGCGAAATGCCGCGTGGCCGTGATCGGCCTGGGCGGCGTGGGCTCGTGGGCGGTCGAGGCGCTGGCCCGCAGCGGCGTGGGGCATTTGACGTTGCTGGACGGCGACGAGGTCTGTGTCTCGAACGTCAATCGCCAGTCGCATGCGCTCGAAGGCGAGTTCGGCCGCGCCAAGGCCGACGTGCTGGCCGCGCGCCTGCGTGCGGTCAATCCGCACCTGCACCTGGATGCGCGCACCCGGTTCCTGACGCCGGCGGGGATCGGCGCGCTGCTGGAAGAGCGCCACGACCTGATCCTGGACGCCTGCGACGCGTTCCGGGTGAAGCTGGAACTGATCGCCGCCTGCCGGCGCGCGAAGCGGCCGCTGATCGTGGTGGGTTCTGCGGGCGGCCGTACCGATGCCACCAGAGTGCGCGTGCGCGATCTCGCGCATACCGAACACGACAAGCTGTTGAGCCTGATCCGCAAGAAGCTGCGCCAGGACCACGGCTTCCCGCGCAACGTGGAACGCAGTTTCGCCGTGCCGGCGGTGTACTCGCTGGAAAACGTGCGCTACCCGCAGCCGGATGGCAGCGTCTGCGGCGTGCGCCCGCCGACCGATGCGGAGGGTGGCTTCCGGCTGGATTGTGGCGCCGGACTGGGTGCGGCGATGCACGTCACCGCGGCGTTCGCTTGCGCCGCGGCCGGGCGGGCGCTTTACGAGCTGTTGCATCGGAAGCCGGGCGGGTCCTGATCCGTCCGCCTGAGCGCAAGCCGGGCGGCTCGCCTACGGGGCTTCGTCCACCGAAACGATCACCCGCTGCAAGAGGGCGTGCAGGGTGTGCTTCTCCTGCTCGTCCAGATCGGAAAAGGCTGCCTGCAGGAGCGGAAAAAGCTTCGGCAGCAACGTGCTGACGAAGCGCCGGCCGGCGGGGGTGATGCGCAGCTCGATGCGGCGGCGATCCTGCTCACCGGGTGTGCGTGTGACCAGCTTGTGCTTCACCAGCGCGTCCGCGATGCGGGTCATGTTGGTCGGCGTCTGCACCACGGAAGCGCACAGCTCGCTGGGATAGGCGCTGCCGTCGGGGCTGCTGTACAACTGCATCAGCACGCGGAAGTCGCTTTCGTTCAAACCATATGGCTTGAGCACCTTCAGGAAGCGCACGGTCAGGCCTTCCGCGGCGAGGTGCAACAGTCGCACGAGCAGTACGTCCTGCAGCGGCAGTGCCGGCATTCGCCGGCTGACCTGGGTCACGCCGCACTCGATGCCTTGCATGTAGTCGAGCAACTTGCCCATCGCAACCCCGTCATAGCGGATAGTTCAGCGCTGAACTATCAGCCTAGCAATTCGCAGGCGGGTATGCATTCGGGCGTGTGCAAACCTTCATGGCATTTCAGCAGCGGAACAGCCGACGCGCATTGGCGGTGGTGGCGGCCGCGACCTGCGCCTCCGTTTCATCGCGCAGCCCGGACACGCAACGCAGGATCTCGGTGATCCGCCCGGGCTCATTGCGATGGCCACGATGTGCGGCATCCGGCTGGTCCGGCGCATCGGTTTCCAGCAGCAGGTACTCGATAGGCATCCGCGACACGATTCCGCGCAACCGGCGCGCACGAGGATAGGTGACCGGTCCCCCGACACCGAGATGGAAGCCCATCTTCCAAAGCCGCTTCGCCTGTTCCTCGCTGCCGGAGAAGCTGTGCACCACGCCGCGCAGTTCGCCGTCGAATTTCTCCAGCTCCAGGATCACCTGTTCGAAGGCTGCGCGGGCGTGCAGCACCAGCGGCAAGTCGAATTCGCGTGCGAGTCGCAGTTGTGCGCGCAGGAAACGCAGTTGCCGGTCGCGGTCCAGCGAGTCGTCGCCGAAATCCAGCCCGCATTCGCCCACCGCACAAGCGTTGTGCGAGGACAGCCATGATCGCAGTGCATCCAGGTCGGCATCACGGTGTTGCTCCAGGAAAAGCGGGTGCAGGCCGTACGCAGGGTGCAGCCCACGCTCGTTCTCGCACAACGCGCGCAGTGGCTCCCAGCTCGCCGCCGAGATCGCCGGAACCAGCATGTCGGCAACACCGGATTGCCGGGCCCGCTCCAGCACCTGGGCGCGATCGGCATCGAATTCCGCGGCGTCAAGATGTGCGTGGCTGTCGAACAAGTGCATGGGTGCGCCCCGCGTTGCAATGTGATGTATGCACGCCTTCGCCACGCGCTTCCATCTATGCTTTTGAAACACAGCGTGAACGGATCGATGGCAGTTGCGCGCGCGTTCATTTTGCGACTGCTTGAATTCATTCTGCATGCGATCGTCCTCGATCGCGAGGATCACAAAGAACGGACGGGAGCTGCCAAGGCATGAGTTCCGTTGCAATTCCAAACCAGTAATGGTCTCGACGCAGGAGGAGTCACATGAACAAGCCAATCGTTGCGGGTGTCGCCATTGCCGCCCTCGGCATCATCGCCGCGGTTGCGATCGCCGCCAGATACGGCTTTGCCAACAACAACAGCGGCCCCGAATACGCGCAGGTGGTGAGCGTGGAGCCGGTGAAGCAGACCACCAGCACGCCGCATGAAGTCTGCGGCGACGAGCAGGTGGTTCACCAGGAACAATACAAGGACCAGCATCAGATTGCCGGCACCGCGATCGGCGCGGTGGCGGGTGCGCTCATCGGGCACCAGATCGGCGGCGGCAAGGGCAAGGATCTCGCCACGGTGGGCGGCGCAGTCGCGGGCGGTTTTGCCGGCCACGAAATCCAGAAGCGCCACCAGGAAGACAACCCGACGTATACCACGGTCGAGCATCGCTGCCGCACCGTGACCAGCCGCACCTCCAAGACCGTCGCCTATGACGTCACGTACGAGTACCAGGGCGAGCAGCGCCACGTGCGCCTGGACCACGATCCGGGTACGCGCGTGCAGGTCAGCAATGGCGTGGTGATCGCGGACAGCGGCAACGACACCGTCCAGCCGCAGTGAGGTGCTCTTCTTGAACAGAGTGGACAAGGATGTCCGCCCGTTGCCTACGCAATCAGGATGATTGCAGGAATCTGAAAGTGCAGACAACGAAGCTCTTGGCCATGGATGCCAGGCTCTTGGCCTGCTTGTTGATCTTCGCGACCATGGACGATCGCATAATTTGAAGTGCAGGCATGGATGCCTGCTGTTTGATTTTTCGCAACCAGGGATGATTGCAAGACAAAGGAGTGTTGTCATGAACCACGGCAAACATGGATTTGCCCGCAAGTTGCTCGTAATGCTTGCGTTGGCGAGTTTCGCGGCCTTGATGTTGACCGGCTGCGAACCCTACCCCCAGACCACCCGGTACAGCGGACCCGCTTACGGCTATCCGCCTCCGCCACCTCCGCCGCCACCCCCGCAGGCGGATTGCTATCACCAGTGCGGCGTAGTGCGTGACATCCGGCAGGTCTACACCAGCGGCAGTCAGCAAAATGCCACGATCGGCACGGTGATCGGTGCGGTGGTGGGTGGTGCGCTGGGTAATCAGATCGGGCACGGCCGCGGCCGCACGGCGGCGACCATTGGTGGCGCGGTCGCGGGCGGCTTTGCCGGGCATGCCATCGGCTCGCATTCGGGCGAGGGTAACGCCTGGCAGGTGGTGGTGCAGCTCGATGACGGCCGCTACGCCACGGTCACCCAGAGCGAACCGCCGAACGTGCAGATCGGCGATTACGTGATCGTCGAAAACGACCACGTCTATCTGCGCGGAAGATGAATGCAAAGGCCCTCGATGAGAGGGCCTTTGTTTTTGGAGCGGATCAGTGCGGAAAATCGGATCAGATTCCATTTTCCATCTGATTTTATCCGCGTGATCCGTGTGGAATGATTGTCGCTAATCGGCGGCGTAGAAGCGGTGTTCGCCGATGGTGGCCAGCGGATTCTTGGCCCAGTCCGCGCTTGCGTCCACGCGTATGAAATGATCGGCATGCGGCACCACCACTTCGCGCTCCGCGCGCGGCAGTGACCACACGTGCAGCGCCTCGCCGGCAATGCGCCATGCGGTGTTCCAGGCCTGCTGGTTGGATATGTCGAACGATTTGGGCGTGGTGGTCAGCGCGAACTGGTGCGGCGCAGTGACCACGTCGCAGACCGTGGCGCCATAGTGACCGAGATCCAGCCGACGCAACGCGACTTCCGCCACCGCGAGCTGTCCCCGGATCGGTTCGCTGCGCGCCTCCAGATAGACCGTTGCGGCCAGGCAAGTGTGGTCGGCCACCGGTTGCGGCAAGAGTGCGGTCAACCCGAGTATCCATCCGATTGTCATGTGCCTTCTCCCTAGCTGCGCTTTAGCGCCTTGGATGCGGCCTTCCTGGCCGCGGGACTTCGAACCTCGCAGTCGAACAGGCGGTCGCGCGAACGCGCGCGGTACCCGCTGCAAAGCGACACGGCTTCACCGTTGTCGCGAAAATCGGATTTTCGGTTTGAAGCTGGCGGCGCTACCGGGGACGGATGACCGGCAATGGGCCGGGCGTAACCGGAGCAAACACTGCGCCAACGTGCTACTTACGACAGAAACTCTGCCGCCGCGCGCGATGCGGACCCTCCGGATCGCGCGCAAACCAGGTTTCAAGGACAACCCGGCGGAAAAAATTTCCGCGAAGGCTAGGGGACGAAGGGAAAACGCGCAATATTTTCCGAGTTGCTGTTCAGCTTCAGTGCAGCAAGCTTCCGGTTGCGGTCAGGCCTCGAAGCGCCGGACGATCTCGATGCCGGGCGGGGCCTCGGCAGCCTCTTCGAGCACGACAAGGGCTTCGCAGCCACCCGGGGCCGGCAGGGCATCCAGCACGATGGCGCGCGGCTGTTCGGGCGACAGCGGCCGGCCGGGCGCCAGTTGCGATCCGCTGCGTATGTGCGTCAGCCGCAGCTTGTGCCCGCCGCGGTAATGCAGGCGCGCGGCGATCTCCTGGCCCGGATAGCAGCCCTTGCCAAAACTGACCGCGCCCAGGTGCTCAAGCCCGAGTGCGGGCGGAAGGAATTCGTGGTCGCCGGGCGGCAGGGTGGGCCAGCCGTTGCGGATGTCGGCCAGCCGCAAGGCCTGCTCATCGTTGCTGCCGGGAGCGCTGTCGCGACTCAGCCAAAGGCTGTGCTCGCCGCGACCGAACCCGATCGCATCCAGGCCACTCCGGATCGTGCCGAGCGCAAGCTCGGCACCAGCGAGGCGATGCCATCCGCTCACCGCTTGCAGCTGGACTTTCGATCGAAACACGTAACGCCGCAGTTCCGCACACAGGGACTGCGCATCGCCGCCGCGCAGCAGAGCGCACAATCGGCCATCGCCCAGGTCGGCCAGGTGCATCAGCGCACGCACCGAACCTTTCGCGCCCAGCCACGCGTTCCACTGCCAGTGCCCGGGCTGAAGCGTCCGCACGTCGCCCGAGAACTGCGCCTGCGCGAACGTGCGCGCATCCGCGCCGGAAATTTCGATGCACTGCACGGAGCCGGAAACTGCGTGCGTTTCAGGCTGCATGGCATCCGCAGGTATCAGGTGTGCAGATTAGCATTCTTGTCTCACCCGCCTCCGCGTACTACGCTTTCGCGGATTTGATCCGGTATTTCCAAGGAACGCCCCATGCCGCATGCCCGTCCACTCTCGCCGCACCTCGGCATCTACGAATGGCGCATCACCATGGTGCTGTCCATCCTGCACCGCGTGACCGGCGCGTTCCTGTGCCTCGGCACGGTGCTGGTTGCCTGGGGCCTGATCGCGCTGGCGACCGGCGATGCCGCATGGGGCCTCTTCGCGGGCTTCTGCGCGAGCGGCATCGGCATCGCGCTGCTGGTCTGCTGGACGTTCTCGCTGATGTTCCATCTGTGCAACGGCATACGGCATCTGTTCTGGGACGCGGGCGCGGGTTTCGCCAAGTCGCAATACTTCACCAGTGCCTGGGTGGTGGTGATCGCCAGCATCGCGCTCACGGTGGTCGTGTGGCTTTGGGTCGTGCTCGCCGGAGGTGTGCCATGAGCGCTGCTCCAAGTAATGCAGGTCCGCACGACGCGCCACACGACATGCGCACGCCGCTCAAGCGCGTGCGCGCTCTGGGTTCGGCGAAAAGCGGCGTGGGCAGTTGGTGGATCGAGCGCCTGAGCGGCGCCGCACTGATCCCGTTGAGCCTCTGGTTCGTGTGGCTGGTGTTGCGCCTGCCGCACCTGGACTTCGCCTCGGCGCACGCGCTGGTCGGCAATGTCATCAATGCCGGGCTGCTGATCCTGTTTACCGCGATCTCCTTCTGGCACGGCGCGCTCGGCCTGCAGGTGGTGATCGAAGACTACGTCCACACGCGCTGGGTCGAACTCACGCTGCTCATCGCGGTGAAATTCCTGGCGGTGCTTGGCGCGGTGGCCTGCGCGCTGGCGGTGTTGCGTATCTGGCTGGGCAGTTACTGAAAAGGCAGGCATGAAAGTTCAAACGCATCAATATGACGTTGTGGTCGTCGGTGCCGGCGGCGCGGGCTTGCGCGCGACGTTCGGGCTCGCGGCCAAGGGCCTTTCCACCGCCTGCGTCACCAAGGTGTTCCCGACCCGCTCGCACACGGTCGCCGCGCAGGGTGGTGTCGCCGCCGCGCTCGGCAACATGGGTCCGGACGACTGGCGCTGGCACATGTACGACACCGTCAAGGGATCGGACTGGCTCGGGGACCAGGACGCGATCGAATACATGTGCCGCGAGGCGATCCCTGCGATCATCGAACTGGAACATTACGGAGTGCCGTTCTCGCGTACCGACGATGGCCGCATCTACCAGCGCCCGTTCGGTGGCATGACCACCAATTACGGCGAGGGCACCGCCCAGCGTACCTGCGCGGCCGCCGATCGCACCGGCCACGCGATCCTGCACACGTTGTACCAGCAATCGCTGAAGCACGACGCGCGCTTCTTCATCGAATACTTCGCCACCGACCTGGTGACGGATGCCGACGGCACGATCCGCGGCGTGCTCGCGATCGACATGAACGAAGGCACGCTGCACTTCTTCCGCGGCCACGCAGTGGTGCTGGCGACCGGCGGTTACGGCCGGGCGTACTTCTCCTGCACGTCGGCGCACACCTGCACCGGCGACGGCGGCGGCATGGCGCTGCGCGCGGGCCTGCCGCTGCAGGACATGGAATTCGTGCAGTTCCATCC
>DASSFA010000351.1:0-13933 GCA_035694895.1 Rhodanobacteraceae bacterium
ACAATCGCGGTGATCGGCACCGGCGCGGATCTCGTCTACCCGCGCAAGCATCGCGAGCTGGCTGCGCGCATCGCACGAGGCGGCGCGATCGTCAGCGAATATCCGCTCGGCACGCCCGCTCTGCCTGCGCACTTCCCGCAACGCAACCGGCTGATCGCCGGACTGGCGCTGGGGGCGCTGGTGATCGAAGCCAGCCTGCAGTCGGGCTCCCTGATCACCGCACGGCTGGCCGGGGAAATGGGCCGCGAGGTGTTCGCCCTGCCCGGCTCAATCCACAACCCGCTCTCCCGTGGCTGCCACAAGCTGATCCGCGAGGGTGCCCGGCTCACCGAAACCGCGCAGGAGGTGATCGAAGCGCTTGCGCCGGGCGCGCAGGCGCTGGGCGCGCAATTACGCGAGCGCCTGGAATCCCCGCCGTCCGGAGCCGCGTCGCCGCCGGTCCGCGCGGATGACCCGGACTACGCGCGCCTGCTGGCGGCACTGGGCGAGGCGCCCCTGGGCCTGGACGAGCTGGCGACCCGGACCGGCTTGAAACCGGCCGAACTGTCCTCGATGTTGCTGCTGTTGGAGCTGGAAGGCACCGTTGCCCCGGCCGTAAATGGCCGCTGGCAAAGGATTTTTGCTCCGTCCGCTTGACAGCGGCCGGGGTGCCATGCCTCCACTATAAATAACAGAGGGCCGGGCCCGGTCCCCGGATTCAAGGCAACGCATGGCCAAAAACCTGCTCATCGTCGAGTCGCCGGCCAAGGCCAAGACGATCAACAAATACCTCGGCCCCGACTTCCACGTGCTGGCCTCCTACGGCCACGTGCGCGACCTCGTGCCCAAGGAAGGCGCGGTGGATCCGGAGCACGGCTTCGCCATGGACTACGCGCTGATCGAGAAGAACGAACGGCACGTGGATGCGATCGCGAAAGCCGCCAAGGCCGCGGACACCATCTATCTGGCCACCGACCTTGACCGCGAAGGCGAGGCGATCTCCTGGCACATCAGCGAGATCCTGCGCGAACGCGGCCTGTTGAAGGATCGCGACGTGCACCGGGTGGTGTTCTCCGAGATCACCCCGCGCGCCATCAAGGAAGCGGTCGCGCATCCGCGCAAGCTCTCGCACGACCTGGTGGACGCGCAACAGGCGCGCCGCGCGCTGGATTACCTGGTCGGTTTCAACCTCTCGCCGGTGCTGTGGCGCAAGGTGCAGCGGGGGCTCTCCGCCGGCCGCGTGCAGTCGCCGGCGCTGCGCATGATCGTCGAGCGCGAGGAGGAAATCGAAGCGTTCAAGCCGCGCGAATACTGGACGATGGAAGCGCAATTCGCGCATCCCGACGGCGCCTTCAACGCGCGGCTGGTGCGGTTCAAGGGCAAGAAGTTCGAACAGTTCGACCTCACGAATACGGACGACGCGCACGCTGCGCGCGATTCCCTGCTACGCGTCGCCGGCGGCACGCTTGCCGTCGCCGACGTCCAGAGCAAGCAGCGCCAGCGCCGGCCGTCCGCACCGTTCACCACTTCCACGCTGCAACAGGAAGCCGCGCGCAAGCTCGGGCTCTCCACCAGCCGCACCATGCGCATCGCGCAGGGGCTGTACGAAGGCGTGGCGCTCGGCTCGGAAGGCAATGTGGGCCTGATCACCTACATGCGTACCGATTCCACGAACCTGTCCAACGATGCGATCGGCGAACTTCGCGCGGTGATCGAACGCGAATTCGGAAAGCAGGGCCTGCCCGAGCACGCGATGGTCTACAAGGCCAAGTCGAAGAACGCGCAGGAAGCGCACGAGGCGATCCGCCCCACTTCCGCGTTGCGCACGCCGAAATCGGTCGCGACGTACCTGACACCCGATCAATTGAAGCTGTACGAATTGATCTGGAAGCGCGCGGTCGCCTGCCAGATGAAGCCGGCGACGTTGAACACCGTGGCCGTCGAATTTCCCTGCGGCGAGGATGCGACGTTCCGCGCGACCGGCACGACCGTGGTGGATCCGGGCTTCCTTGCGGTTTACGAGGAAGGTCGCGACGGCAAGGCCGAGGATGACGAGGAAGCGCGCAAGCTGCCGGCGCTGAAGGTCGGCGACGTGGTGCCGCTGGCCGACATCGTCACCGAACAGCACTTCACCGAACCGCCGCCGCGCTATTCGGAAGCTTCGCTGGTCAAGGCGCTCGAGGAATACGGCATCGGCCGGCCTTCCACTTACGCCAGCATCATCCAGGTGCTGCTGAACCGCGAATACGTGATCCTGGATTCGCGCCGCTTCAAACCCACCGACGTGGGCCGCGCGGTGGCGAAATTCCTGTCCGGGCACTTCACGCAGTACGTGGACTACGACTTCACCGCCCGGCTCGAGGACGAGCTGGATGCCGTCAGCCGCGGCGAGGAAGAATGGAAGCCGCTGCTGGAGAAGTTCTGGAAACCGTTCAAGGCGCTGGTCGAGGACAAGACCGAAACGGTGGACCGCGCGGAAGCCTCCGGCGCCCGCGAGCTGGGCCGCGACCCGAAAACCGGCAAGCCGGTTTCGGTGCGGCTCGGCCGCTACGGCGCCTACGCGCAGCTCGGCGACAAGGATCAGGACGAAACGCTGCAATTCGCCTCGCTCCTGCCCGGGCAGAGCATGCACACCATTTCGCTGGAGCAGGCGCTGGAGCTCTTCAAGCTGCCGCGAGCGCTGGGCAAGGACGCGGATGGCGAGGAGATCAGCGCGGGCATCGGCCGCTTCGGCCCGTTCGTGCGCAAGGGCAAGTTGTACGCTTCGTTGAAAGGCGAAGACGATCCGCATACGGTCACGCTGGAGCGCGCGCAGGAACTGATCCGCGAAAAGCAGGAGCTGATCGCCAATCGCGTGATCACCGACTTCGGCGACGGCATCCAGGTACTGAACGGCCGCTACGGCCCGTACATCACCGACGGCGAAAAGAACGCGCGCATTCCCAAGGACCGCGATCCGAAGTCGCTGACCCACGACGAGTGCAAGGCGCTGCTGGAAGCCGCGCCCAACAGGCCCCGGCGTGGCGCGAAGAAGACCGCCGTGAAAAAAGCCGCGACCAAGAAGGCTGCCGCCAGGAAAACGGCGGCGACGGACGGCGCGGAGTCGCCCGCGCCGCGCAAGGCGGCGAAAAAAGCCGTGAAGAAATCCGCACGCAAGAAGACGGCCACGAAGAAAACGGCGGCGAGGAAATCCCCCGCGAAAAAAGCCGCGCCGCGCAACGAATCCACTCCGCCGCCGTTCGAAACCTGAAAATGCGCCGCTTCGAAGCCGCCCGCATCGCCGAGGCCGCGGCGCTGTTGCGCGCAGGCGGCGTGCTCGCCTATCCCACCGAAGCGGTGTTCGGATTGGGCTGCGACCCCGACAACCGCGCCGCCTTCGAGAAGATCTTCGCGTTGAAGCAACGCCCGCCCGAACAGGGCGTGCTGCTGATCGCGTCCGATTTCGCACAAATCGCCGACTGGATCGACGCGCCGCCGGAGGCGGTCGCGCGCGCGCAGGCCACCTGGCCCGGCGCCTACACCTGGATTTTTCCGCGCACGAGCCGCGTGCCCGAATGGGTGGCCGGTGGCCACAGCGGGATCGCCTTGCGCGTGACCGCGCACGAGGCCGCCGCGGCGCTGTGCCGCGAATTCGGCGGCCCGATCGTCTCCACCAGCGCCAACGTGCATGGCCAGCCGCCTGCGCGCAGCGCAGATGAATGCGAAGCCATGTTCGGTTCAGCGCTGGATGGCATCCTGCAAGGCGACACCGGCGGGTTGTCCCGCCCCACCCCGATTGCCGATGCCGTGACCGGCGCTATCATTCGGGAATAGGCGCGGCGGGGACCGCAGCCGGACGATTTTCAGGGAAGGAGAATCAGGGGAGAGTGTGGTGGCCGTTGTCTTCGATGCCGCACGATCGCGTGCGGAACAGATTCCGCTTCCGCTGCTGCGCGCGGCGAATCCCGATCGCGTCATCGCCTGGCGCGATGGCCGCGCGGTGCGCGCGATCGAATTCCTGGGCGAAGTCGCCGCGCTTGCGGCACGTCTTCCCTCCGCTCCTGCCGCGATCAACCTCTGTGAAGACCGTTACGCCTTCCTCGTCGCCTTCGCGGCGCTCGCGGTGCGCGGGCAGACCAACCTGCTGCCGCCTTCCCGCGCCCCCCACGCGGTGGACGAAGTGCTGGCCGCGCATCCGGGCAGCTACACCATCGGCGATGTCGAATTGCCGGCCTCTCCGCCGCACTATCTGCGTTTCGAGCTTTTGAATGCGATCGTCCCGGATCGCGGAAATCATGAATGGCGCTCCGGCACTCCCGAAGCCGACAGCCGGGGTGTCAATCCGGACCTGACCGTCGCGATCGGCTACACCTCCGGCTCCACCGGCGTGCCGAAGGCCAATGCAAAGCGCTGGGACAAGCTCGCCGTCAGCAGCGCGCACAACCATGCGTTGCTGAAAAGCCTGGCCGGCGGACCGTACACCGTTGTCGCGACGGTGCCGTCGCAGCACATGTACGGGCTGGAATTCTCGGTGCTGCTGCCGCTGTTCGAAGATGTCGCGATCCACGCGGCCAGGCCATTCTTCCCCGGCGACATCGCCAGGGCGCTGGAAGAAGTGCCGGGCCCACGCGTACTGGTGACCACGCCCGTGCACCTGCGCGCGCTCGTCGAACACGGTCAAGGCCTGCCCGCGCTTGCGGCGATCGTCTCGGCGACGGCGCCGATGCCTCCGGAGCTGGCGCGCGCCGCGGAGGCGCTGTTCGCGGCGCCGGTGCAGGAAGTGTTCGGTTCCACCGAAACCTGCGTGATCGCGCATCGCCGCACCGCGAACGAAGAGTGCTTCAACCTGTATCCGGGCGTCGCGCTGCATCCACAGCCCGATGGTGCGCAGGTGGATGCGCCGCAGTTGCTCCACCCCGTCACCCTGGCCGACCTGGTGGAACTTGCCGAAGGCGGGCGTTTCATCCTGCGCGGCCGCAATGCGGACCTGCTGGAGATCGCCGGCAAGCGAGCATCCCTGGGCGATCTCACCAGGCGCCTGCTCGCCGTGCCGGGTGTGCGCGACGGGGTGGTGTTCCAGATGGACGAAGCCGATCGCAGCGGGGTGCAGCGCATCGCCGCGCTGGCGGTGGCTCCGGGGCTTTCCGCGGGCGCGATCCTGCACGCGCTGCGGCAGGCGATCGATCCGGTTTTCCTGCCGCGTCCGCTCAAGCTGGTGGAAGCGCTTCCACGCAGCGAGACCGGAAAGCTGCCGCGCGCCGCGCTTTTGGAAATGCTGCGCGGTTAAACTGCGCGTTTCGCAGCAAGCTTCGCGCACTCCATGAAAGTCCTCGTCATCGGCTCCGGCGGCCGCGAACACGCGTTGGCCTGGAAACTCGCGCAATCGCCGCGCGTCAGCGAAGTACTGGTTGCGCCGGGCAACGCCGGCACCGCGCGCGAGAAGCGCATGCGCAATGTCGCGATCGCCGCGACCGATATCGAAGGCCTGCTCGCGCTGGCCCGCCACGAGCGCGTGGACCTGACCGTGGTCGGCCCGGAGGCGCCTCTGGTGGCCGGCATCGTGGACAAGTTCCGAGCCTCGGACCTGCGTTGTTTCGGTCCACGCAGGATCGCGGCGCAGCTGGAAGGCTCCAAGGCATTCGCCAAGGCCTTCCTGCAGCGGCGCAATATCCCCACCGCGCGCTTCGCTGTCTTTACCGAATTGAATCCGGCACTCGCCCACGTGCGCGCGCACGGCGTGCCCATCGTGATCAAGGCCGACGGCCTCGCCGCCGGCAAGGGCGTGGTGGTCGCGCACACGCTGGCCGACGCGGAGCTCGCGCTGCACGACATGCTCGGCGCGCATGCCTTCGGTGCGGCCGGTGCGCGCGTGGTGATCGAGGAGTTCCTGGAGGGCGAGGAAGCCAGCTACATCGTGGTGAGCGACGGCACGCATGCCTTTCCGATGGCGAGCAGCCAGGACCACAAGCGCCGCGACGAGGGCGACAACGGCCCGAACACCGGCGGCATGGGCGCCTATTCGCCGGCGCCGGTGGTTTCGCCGGCGGTCGAGCAGCGCATCCTGGGCGAAGTGATCGAACCCACGCTGCGCGGCATGGCCGCCGAAGGCGCCCCGTTCATCGGCTTCCTCTACGCAGGACTGATGATCGACAAGCACGGCGCGCCGAAGGTGATCGAATTCAACGTGCGTTTCGGCGATCCGGAAACGCAGCCGATCATGCTGCGCCTGAAGTCGGACCTCCTGGATCTGCTGGAAGCAGCGCTGGACGGACGACTGGATCGCGTACAGGCCGAGTGGGACCCGCGCCCGTCGCTCGGCGTGGTGATCGCGGCGGGAGGCTATCCGGGCAAGGTGAAGTCCGGCGATGTCGTTTCGGGGCTGGATGCCAAGGCCGTTTCCGGCAATCGCGACGTCAAGGTCTTCCATGCGGGAACCAAGCTCGATGCGAACGGAAACGTGGTCACCGCCGGCGGCCGCGTGCTGACCGCCTGCGCGCTGGGCGATGATCTCGCGCAGGCGCGCGACCGCGCCTATGCGGCCACGCGCGCGATCCGTTTCGACGGCGCATTTTTCAGGCGCGACATCGGGCATCGCGCGCTGGCGCGCAACACGTAGCGTGCGCCGATTCCGCTCGCCTCTCGAGCGGAGCGCATTTCGCGTTACCCTACCGCGCGGTCGGAAGAGGCCACGCATGAACCAGTTCAAGCTGCTCGCCACGCGCCGCTTCGCGCCGTTCTTCGCGACGCAGGCGCTCTCCGCGTTCAACGACAACGCATTCCGCAACGCGACGATCGTGCTGGTGGCGTTCCGGCTGGGCCTGTCGGATGCGAAGGTGGGTTTTTATTCCAATCTCGCGCCGGCGCTCTTCATCCTGCCGTTCTTCCTGTTCTCCGCGAGCGCCGGCCAGATCGCGGAGAAGTTCGAGAAGCAGAAGCTGATCCGCTACGTGAAGCTGTTCGAGATCGGCGCGATGTGCCTCGCGGCGTGGGGCTTCTACATCGCGAGCCCCACGCTGTTGCTGACGGTGCTGTTCCTGATGGGGCTGCATTCGACGGTATTCGGGCCGATCAAGTACGCGATCCTGCCGCAGGTGCTGCGGCCCGACGAGCTGGTCGGCGGCAACGGCCTGGTGGAGATGGGCACGTCCATCGCGATCCTCGTCGGCATGATCGCCGGGGGCTGGGCCATGGCGAAGGCGGGGGTCGGCGCGGAGCTGTCTTCCGTGCTGGTGATCGGCGTGGCGCTGGTCGGTTTCGCCGCGAGCTGCGCGATCCCGCGCATCCCGGCCGCCGTGCCGGATCTGAAATTCAACTGGAACGCCTTCAGCGAAAGCGCTCGCGCCATCCGCTTCGTCGCGAAGAAACGCTCGGTGTTCAATTCGGTGCTGGGGATTTCATGGTTCTGGTTCTTCGGCGGCGTGGTGACCGCGCAGTTGCCGAATTACACCAAGCTTTACCTGGGCGGCGATGCCAGCGTGGAGATCCTGGTGCTGACGCTGTTCTCGGTCGGCGTGGGTGCCGGCTCGCTGCTCTGCGAGAAGCTGTCCGGGCACAAGGTCGAGATCGGGCTGGTGCCGCTCGGCGCATTCGGCATGACGCTGTTCGGTTTGTTGCTGTACTTCGCGCAGCACGAACCCGCCGCGCAGCACGGACTGGACTGGCTGGCCTTCCTGCGCGCGCCAGGGCACTGGCATATCGCACTCGATCTCGCACTGCTCGGGCTGTTCGCCGGCTTCTACATCGTGCCGCTGTTCGCGCTGGTGCAAAGCCGCAGCGAGCGCAGCGAACTGTCGCGCGTGATCGCCGGCAACAACATCATCAACGCCGCGTTCATGGTGGTCGCCGCGCTGTTCGGCATCGGCCTGCTCAAGGCAGGTCTGACCATTCCGCAACTGTTCCTCATCACGGCGCTGCTGAACGCGGCGGTTGCCTTGTGGATCTTCCTGCTGGTACCGGAATTCCTGATGCGCTTCGTGGACTGGCTGCTGATCAGCGTGTTCTATCGCGTGCGTTGCGACGGACTGGAGCGCATCCCCGAGGAAGGCCCGGCGTTGCTGGTGTGCAACCACGTGAGTTTCATGGATGCACTGATCATCATGGGCAGCGTGCGGCGGCCGGTGCGCTTCGTGATGCACCACAGGATTTTCCGGATCCCGGTCCTGAGCTTCGTGTTCCGCACGGCCAAGGCGATTCCGATCGCCGGCGCAAAGGAGGACCCGCAACTCTTGCAGCGCGCCTTCGCACAGATTGACGAGGCACTCGCGGAAGGCGAGCTGGTATGTGTGTTTCCGGAAGGTTCGCTGAGCGCCGATGGCGAAGTGGCGACGTTCCGCCCCGGTATCGAACGGATCCTGGCTCAGCGGCCCGTGCCGGTCGTACCGCTCGCCCTGCGTGGTCTGTGGCGGAGCATGTGGAGCAGGCGCGATTCGAAGCTCGGGCGCGCGCGACTGCCGCGGCGCTTCCGCGCGCGCATTGCCTTGCTGGCGGGGACGATCGTGGACGGCGCCGCGACCAGCGCGGCCGACCTCGAGCAGCGCGTGCGCGCACTGCGGGGCGCGGAGGCGTAAGGCGCTACGCGACCCAGCCCGCAAGCACGATCAGCGCGACCACCGCCAGCCATACGACGAGCACCCGGATCAGCAGGCGCCGCGCGTCGGCGAGTTCTTCGAGTGGATCGCTGACGTCGGCCACCGCGCCGCCATCCCCGGCTTCGATGTCGGCATCCACGCCCGAACGCGCGACTGCGGCGAGGAAACCCGGCTCCAGTTCCCAGGGCGAGCGGCCCGGCTGCGCGTGCCACGCGCGCCACGCGTGCAGCACCGCCTCGAAGTCGGAAACCAGCGCCATCGCGAGCACCATCAGGTGCGCGGGAAGCCAGTCCAGCGCGGCGGCAAAGCGACGCGCGCCGTCACGCGCACGCAAATCGAGCTCGCCGCCGCCATCGTTGGCCGCGACCTGCGCAAGCCGGTACAGCAGTGCACCGACCGGGCCGATCAGGAAGAACCAGAACAGCACGCCGAAGCGGCGGCGCAGGCCGGCCAGCACCGCGGCTTCCACCAGGGCGGGCGAGGTGAACGGCAGCGGTGCCGCGCCGGCATCGTCGCGCAGTTCCTGCGCCGCGGACTCACGCGCCGGTGCATCGGGCGCGGTGAGCACGGCATCGATGTCGGCTTCCGGCTCGCGTGGCCCGAGCGTGTAGATCAATACCAGGGCCGCGAAGACCACGCCCGCTGCACCGAAGCCCCAGCCATACAGCGCGCGCTGGATCAGCGCGCAGACGATCACCGGCAAGGCCAGCGCGATCGCGATGCGCCCGCCGCCTTCGGCGAAACGCA
Organism: Rhodanobacteraceae bacterium; assembly: GCA_035694895.1. Classification (GTDB taxonomy): domain Bacteria; phylum Pseudomonadota; class Gammaproteobacteria; order Xanthomonadales; family Rhodanobacteraceae; genus 66-474. Next base: position 9,294 of record DASSFA010000351.1, read on the forward strand.
ATTGTGCGAGCCACGAGCGGAACCATGCGAAGTTGCGCACCCGCGTGAAGTCCACTTGCGAGAACGCCAGCAGCAGGACGATCAGCGCGGCGACGAGTCGGATGGCCATGGTTGCGCCAGCGGGAGTGTTGCCCGGATTGTATCCCCGTGTTGCTGAAGTGGTGTTACGCAGCGGGAGCCGTTTGCACCACTTCATTCAACTCGAGGCCCGCGCGCGTGCGCAGCCAGTGCTCGAGCAGGCGATAGGAAATGGACAGCGGCGACGACGGCCGCAATGCGCCGCTGCGCACGTCATCCACGATCTGCTTCGCGCTGAACCAGCGCGCGTCCTCCAGTTCGCCATCGGCGAGGCGGATTTCACGCGCACGTGCAACGGCCGTGAAGCCGAGCATCAGGGATGCCGGGAAAGGCCATGGCTGCGAGGAGTGGTAATCGCAATCCAGCACCTCGACGCCGGTTTCCTCGCGCACTTCCCGGCGCACCGCGCCTTCCAGCGATTCGCCCGGTTCGACGAACCCGGCCAGCGTCGAATATTGATTCGGGCGCCACAGCGCCTGCCGGCCCAGGAGACAGGCATCATCGTGCTCGACGATCACGATGATCGCCGGATCGGTGCGCGGGAAATGCAGCCGTTCGCATTGCAGACATGCGGCGCGGTGGCCGGCGCTGACCAGGCGCAGCGCCGATCCGCACGAGGCGCAGAAGCGCGTTGCGTCCTGCCAGTTCGCCAGCCCGCGCGCATAGGCGAGCAATCCGGCATCGGCGGCGGGCAGGCGCACGCCGGCTTCGCGCAAGCCGATCCATTCCGCCGCGCGAAACATCTCCGCGCCGGCCGGATCGCGCAGCAGGAATACAGGGGCGCCGTCGTCCAGGCCGAGCAGGCTGACTTGCGTATCCCGCGCGATGCGATCGGCAGGGAGGAACTGCAGGCGATCCTCGCGCACCGGCGCGCGGCCTTCCGGGTCGAAGGCGACGAAGCGCGCCCGTGGAGACGAACGTCGCGCGGCGAGCCAGCCGGCATCATCGCGATACTCGGCGGCGCGTTCCAGCTCCAGCGCGGCGAAGGTGTTGCGGTGCGAACGCGCGGCAGAACTGTCGCGCGGATCTCTCATACGGTGAACGACGAGCCGCAGCCGCACGTCGTCCGCGCGTTCGGATTGCGGATCACGAAATGCGCGCCCGACAGCGATTCCGAATAGTCGATCTCGGCCCCGGTGAGGTATTGCAGGCTGAGCGGATCCACCAGCAGGGTGACGCCGTCCTTTTCCACGGCAAGATCGTCTTCGGCGCGGTTCTCGTCGAAACTGAAGCCGTACTGGAAGCCGGAGCAGCCGCCGCCCTGGATGTACACGCGCAGGGCGAGCTGCGGATTGCCTTCCTCGGCGATCAGTTCGTGCACCTTGGCTGCGGCGGCGTCAGTGAACAGCAGCGGCGCTGCGGGCTGGTTGCGGTAGTCGGGAGCGCTGGACATGCGTTGCATTATAGAAAGGACGGCCATCCAAAGATGCGGCCTGTTTCGCGCAGTCGCAAGCCAAGGCTTGGGGAACCCCTGAAGAAGCGTCGCGAGCGAAGGCAGATTGCGCGCCGCCGGAGCGCAGGAAGCGGAGTGTACACGTCAGTACATGAGCATTCCGAGCACCGCCGGCGCGCAAGATGCCGAGCGCAGCAGCTTGTTCAGAGCGTTCTAGGGCATGGCGCCGACGCCGGCGCCGTGCAGGGCCTCGCTCCAGGGTACGGTGCGCGTCACTTCCGGACCGCCTTTCGGCTCCAGCGTGATGCGGATGCGGTTGGGCGTGAAGCCTGCCGGCAGCATCAACGTGCCCTGCACCTGCTGGAAATACCTGAACGCGAACGGCAATCCGTCGGCGGCAGCGGCGCCGCCCAGCTCGCTCCAGTCCAGCACGGCGAGCTTGTCGGCGCGGATGCCCTCCACAGCGAGGCTCAGCTTGCCATCCGTTTCCCTGGCGGCTTCGGCGCTGTGCGTGAGCGTGACCGTGAAATTGAAGGCGTGCGTACGCGCGATCGGCTTCAGCGCGATGCCGTGCACGGCCAGGCCGCCGGGTTGCGCGTCGGCGCCCACCAGGCGCGAATAGAACGCCTGATCGGCGCGCAGGCTGCGGATTTCCTCGTCACGTGCGGCGAGGTTCTTTTGCAGCAGGCGATCGGCGATCTCGGAAACCTGGCGGCTGCGCTGCAGGATCGAGAGCTGGTTCTGGAGTTCCCCGTTGCGCCTGGCCAGCTCGAACGCGCGAGCGGCGGAGCCGTTGGCCATCGCCATGCGATGGCCGGCCAGCACCCCCAGCCCGAAGATCACCACGACCGCCAGTGCGACCGCCAACGCAATCAGCGTGCGCGGCCGGCGCACGAGCACGGCGCGGACTCTGGCCCAAAATGGTGGAATGAAGGACAGGCGCATCCGGCAGACGGGACTGGGGGAAGGCGAAGGGTAACAAACCCGGCCACCGTTCCGGTCCGCATGCGTCGCATTTCCGGTTGGCCGCGCGGCTCCGGCACGTATACTGCCCGCCTCTCCCGCAGTGGTCGCATACGATGCTCATCCTGTGGCTCAAGGCGTTCCACATCGTCGCGGTGGTGACCTGGTTCGCCGGGCTGTTCTACCTTCCGCGCCTGCTGGTCTATCACGCGGAAGCGGCGGAGCCGCAGATCCGCGAGCGCTTCAAGACCATGGAACGGCGGCTGCTGGTGATGACGCACATCGGCGCGCTGCTCACGCTGGCGCTGGGCATGGCCACCCTGGCGGCCTGGCAGCACGCGGCGCCGGATTACTTCCGGCTCGCCGGCTGGCTGCACATCAAGCTGGGCCTGGTGCTGTTGCTGATCATCTACCACGTCGTGCTGGCGCGGCTGGTCGGCAGCTTCTCCCGCGATGCGTGCCGCTGGAGTCCGCGCGCGCTGCGCATCTTCAACGAAATTCCGGCGTTGCTGCTGATCGGGATCGTGATCCTCGCCACCGTGAAGCCCTGACTTCCGGCACGCCCCCTGCATGTCATAGTTGTTCACGATGCGGTTATAGTTCGGGCCGCCGGGGGAAACTTGAATGTCGGTGCAAGTACCCGAACGGGACCAAAGCGCGGAACTGCGCGACACGTTTCTGCACTACCTTCCGCAGCGCCTGAAAACGCTGTTGCGCCGCGCGCGCGCGCAGAGTCGTTGCGGCTGGGACATCAACGTACTGCGCCTCGTGCACGACGAGGTGTCCAACCTGGTCGGCGCCTGCGGGCGCTACGGCCAACTGGAGCTGGGCGAGCGCCTGCTGGCGCTGGAATCCACGCTGGCGCCCTACGCACAGACCCAGCGGATCCCCGACCAGGGCGCGGCCGCGCAGATCGACGCGCTGCTGGACAGCCTGCGTCCGCACCTGGAAGGCCACAACGCGCTGCCGGTGTGGCCTTCCACGCCTGCCGAGTCGGTGGCCGAGCCCTCGCCGGACCAGGGCGGACCGTATACGCAGCACGAGGCACCGCCGCCCCGCCACTGGCGCACGCTGGGAGCCGACGATTTCGTGCCGGCGCCGCAGCCGGCGGAGGAGGCGGCCACCGCCGGATCCGGCACCGGTTCCGCATCCGGTACGGAAGCCGGGCATTCCGTGTACATCCTGGGCGACGATCCCCTGACCACGGAATTGCGCTTGCAGCTCGAAAGCCGCGGCTGCGCGCTGACGCCGATCGAGGACACCGATTCGCTGGTTGAACTGCTCGGCGCGCTGCCGCCGCGGCTGGTGGTGATCGGCTCGACGCACATCGACGCGCTCGATCGCGTGGGGCCGGCGTTGCGCGCGGCCCGCGGCAGCGCCTCGCACCGGGTGGCGATGCTGGCGGTTCTGACCGACAACGACGTCGCACGGCGGCTGCGCGCGTTGCGCGCCGGCGCCGATCGTTGCGTTTCCCTGCCAGCCTCCACGGAGGAGGTGCTGGAACGTGCGCTGGAATTGATCCGTGTGGAGGATGAAGAGCCTTACCGCATCCTGATCGTCGAGGACGATCCCTCGCAGGCGCTGTTCGCCGAATCCATCCTGCGCAAGGCCGGCATGGTCACGCACGTGCTGGGCGAACCGATCGCGGTGCTCGAGGAGCTGGATCGCTTCCAGCCCGACCTGCTGCTGATGGACCTGAACATGCCCGGCTGCGACGGCCTCGAACTGACCGCGCTGATCCGCGAACGCGAGGGTTATGTCAGCACGCCGATCGTGTTCCTGTCCGGCGATCCGGATGCGGATCGCCAGTTCGCCGCGCTGGATGCCGGCGGCGACGATTTCCTCTCCAAGCCGATCAGGCCGAAGTACCTCGTCGCGGCGGTCACCAACCGCGTCCGCCGCGCGCGCGCTGCCACGCGTCGCAGCCGCGAGCGCCGGCAACGCGATCCCGCCACCGGCCTGAACGAGCGCGCGCAGTTGCTGGACGCGCTCAACGAGCGCTTCGCAACGGCGGGCGGACAACCGGCGCAAGGTGGCGTGCTGTGCGCCGAGCTCGACGATGCGGCATCCTTGCGACAGCGACTCGGGCTGACCGCATTCGATACGCTGCTCGCGCAGATCGGCACCTTCATCGCAGCGTGCATCGAACACAACGAGATGGTGTCCCGCTTCGGCAGTGCAGGCTTCCTGGTGATGTCGCCGGAGC
>DASSFA010000352.1:0-3534 GCA_035694895.1 Rhodanobacteraceae bacterium
GGATCGTGGATGACATCCTCGACTACTCGAAGGTCGAAGCCGGCAAGCTCGACCGGGAAAAGGTCGGCTTCAACCTGCGCGAACTAATGTCCAACGTGCAGCGCCTGCTGGACAAGCCGGCCGAGGCGAAAGGCCTGGCCCTGCGCATCGTGGTGGACGAGGACGTGCGCGCCAGCGTGCGCGGCGATCCGGTGCGGCTGCGGCAGATCCTCACCAACCTCGTCGGCAACGCGATCAAGTTCACCGAGAAGGGCGGCGTATCGGTCCGCGTCAGCCGCCGCGCCGATACCGCCACGCATCACGAGCTGCTGTTCGCGGTGCGCGACACCGGCATCGGCCTGGCGCCGGACGAGGCCGCGCGGCTGTTCCATCCGTTCACGCAAGCCGACGCCTCGGTGACGCGTCGCTACGGCGGTACCGGTCTCGGCCTCACCATCTGCAAGAAGCTGGTGGAGCTGATGAACGGCAAGATCGGCGTGCGTTCGGAGCCCGGGCGCGGGTCGGTGTTCTGGTTCTCCGTGCCGTTCGAGAAGATGCCGGGCGACATCGCCGGCGCGCGCCGGGAACTGGGCGGCCTGCGCACGCTGCTCGCCTGCGGCGCCCGCGAATCGCAGAAGATTCTCCCGATACTGGCAGGCCTGGGCCTGGAGGTGACGCATGTCGCCGCCGCCGCCGGCGCACTGGTGCGGTTGCGCCAGGTCGCGCCACTGGGCCGGGCCTTTGCCTACGAGCTGCTGATCATGGATGCGGCCAGCCTCGACGGCGACGCCAACGCGCTGCTGCGCAACGTGCTGCGCGATCCGAAGCTGGCCGCGATCCGCGTGCTCGCGCTGGGCGGCGCGGCGGAAACCGATCCGCGCATCGCAACCCTGACGCGCGACGTCACCGACAGCGCCCTGCGCAATGCGCTGCAGGGCTTATACGGCATGCCAGATCGCGGCCGGCCGCCGCCATTGCTCGGCACGCCGCCCGCGCCGGGCGCGGCGAACGCCGCGGAGCGGCAACTGCACGGACTGGCGTTGCTGGTGGAGGATCATCCGGTCAACCAGCAGGTCGCGCGCCGCCTGCTCGAACGCCTGGGCCTGAAGGTGGAAGTCGCAAGCAACGGCGCGGAGGCGCTGGAGAAGATCAGGCAGCAGCATTTCAACCTGGTGCTGATGGATTGCCAGATGCCGGTGCTGGACGGTTACAGCGCCACGCGCCGGTTGCGCGAGCGCGAACTCGCCGCTTCCGTGCCGCGACTGCCGGTGATCGCGATGACCGCGCACGCCATGGCCGGCGATCGCGAACGCTGCCTGGACGCCGGCATGGACGACTATCTGACCAAGCCGCTGGATCGCACCCTGCTGGCGGAAACGCTGGCACGCTGGCTGGACCTGGCCGGCACGCCGCCTGCCCCGCCGGTGCGGCTTTCGGCCATGCCGGAATCGGTCGACGCCTCCGCTGCGACCTCACTGCCTGCGACCGCGGCGACGACTGCCATTTCGAAAGCCTCGCCAGCCGTCGCACCCAGTTCCGCTTCAGCGCCGGAGACCGCCATGACACCCGATGTGCTCGACCCCGCCACGCTCGCCGACCTGGAAGAGATCATGGGCGAGGAACTGGGCGGACTGGTCACCGCGTATCTCAAGGACGGCGATGCGCGACTGAAGGCGCTGCGCGAAGCGGCCGACCGCAAGGACGTGGCGGAAGTTGGCAAGCTCGCGCACTCGCTGAAATCCGCCAGCGCCAACCTCGGCGCGCAACCACTCGCGACGGAAGCCAAGGGCGTCGAGCATGATGCGCGGAGCGGCACCTTGAGCGATCCCTCCGGACGCGTCGCGGTGCTGGAGAGGCTCTACGCCGAGACCGCGCGTGCGTTGCGGCAGAGATTCCGGCTCTGACGCTTACTGCGGAACGCTGTCCTTGGCAGGAGTGGTGCGCGGCGGCGCCAGCCCCAGCGTGATCCGGCATGCGCTTTCCACCAGCGGAGCGAAATGGCGCAGCGCGCGTTCGTAGACTTCGCGCTTGAACGCGACGACGTGTTCGGCCGGGTACCAGAAATCCACCCAGCGCCACAAATCGAACTCGGGCGTGTCGTGCGCGTCGAGGCGCAGCGCACTGTCATCGTCCAGCAGGCGCAACAGGAACCAGACCTGCTTCTGGCCGATGCACAGCGGGTGTTCGTCGCGTCGCAGGTATCGCTGCGGAAGACGATAGCGAAGCCAGCCGTGGGTGCTGCCAAGCACCTCGACCTGGCCAGCGCGCAATCCGGTCTCCTCGTAGAGTTCCCGGTACATCGCCTCGTCGGGCGTCTCGTCGGTGTGCATCCCGCCCTGCGGAAACTGCCATCCGTCGCGGCGCACCCGCCGCGCCCAGAACACCTGGCCCCGTGCATTCAACAGCACGATGCCGACATTCGGACGGTAGCCGTCGAAATCAATCATGGCTGGATTCAAGCATGATGCATGAACGATCGGCAAGCCGGCGTTCTGCCCCATCACACTACCGAAGCCGTCGTCTTCGCCGATCCCGGCCGGAATGCCCGCGGCGCGAGATGGATTCGTGAAAACGGCGTGCGGCTTGACACTCCACTGCGGCAAGCTAGACTTTCCGGTTCTTTGCGGCATCCGGTGGCGCATGGATGTGCCACCCGCAACCAGGTACGCTTCTGCTTCACGTGCCTGGTTGGCGGAGCCGGATCCGGGTGCGTACCGGATCCGGCGTGTTCTGACAAATCCTGGACGGGTTTGTTCAGAGCTTCGGAATGGCTAGGTAGCTCAGCCGGTCAGAGCGCGGCACTCATAATGCTGAGGTCGGCGGTTCGATCCCGCCCCTAGCCACCATCAAGCGGGCGTGGATCCCGCTTCGCGAGCAATTCGTCGGCCGCGACATCGGTTCGCTGGCCTCCACGAAGGCCCGGTCTACTACCGCTTTGCGGCCGGGTCCGCTCGCCCGCAGCCGCGCCCGGCGGCTTCTTCACGGAACCTCCGCCCCGAACCGGCAAAATGGCGTGGACATGAGCCGCGCACCGCCGTATGGCGATGCGCTGAATGCGAAGAAAAACTTTACGCCTCACTCACGACATTTCACGCTCGACAAGTTAGCTTCACCTTCCACTCAATTGCTGGTTACGACGGATCGAAGTTTTGAAGCGGCAGCGTGGCGAGCGAAGGCAGATCTGCAATGCCGGGGCGCAGCACGCCGCTTTCGGAGAAGGCAATCCATGAATACTTGCACAGGGAGCGTGCTGCTGGTTGACGACAACGACGCTTTCAGCTCGGCGGTCGTTGAAGTCGCGAGACTGGCGCATTGCAAGATCACGGCCACCGACAGCCTGGAATCGGCGCGCAAGCTGGTGGCGGAGAAGGAATACGACCTGCTGCTGATCGACCTGGCCCTGCCCGACGGCAACGGCCTCGACCTGGTGCAGGACATCGACTTGGCGAGCCAGGGCCGGGTCGCCATCGTCACCGGCAACCCGAGCATCGAGACGGCGGTGCGAGCGGTGAAATCTCCCGCGTTCGAATATCTCATCAAGCCGGTTTCGATGGA
>DASSFA010000353.1:0-16737 GCA_035694895.1 Rhodanobacteraceae bacterium
CCCGCGTTCTCTGTCATCCATTGCCCGGCGATCCAGAATTTCGCCGGCTCGCGCGCGAGGAAGTGCGGCAGCGCGCGTTCGATCAGGGCACGGTTCTCGGCTGCCTTGAGCGCGGTGGCCACGCCGTCGGTCATTGCCAGCGGACAGGTGTAGAACTCGCTGGCGACGTGATACAGGTAGGCCAGCGCGAACTGTTGCACGCGCGCATGGGCGCCCAGGGCGGCGTCATGGCCGCTAGCGACCAGGCCATGGCGTGCAGCGATTCCCGGGCCTTCGCGCCAGGCGCGGGTGAGTTCGATGCGATCCACGCGCCGGCCCCACGCATCCCAGCGCGTGAGCGCAGGTTCCTCGCGCGAGCTGGCGGTGCGGCGCTGCCACGCATGGGCGGCGTGCTCACCCAATGCGTCGAGTGCGCCTTCGGCAGCGTGCAGTTGCTGCGGCGGCAACACACGGCGCAGGTACGAGGCCAGCACGCGATCCTCGCGATACTGGTTGCCGAGCTGCGGCGCGGACTGGATGAAGGACATGGCCAACTCTATCAACCGTTCGCGCTGAGCGTAGCTCGCGCAGCGAGCGGAGTCGAAGCGTCCATCCTTCGACTCCGGCCCCGTCCTCGGACGAGGCCTGCGCTCAGGGCGAACGGATGTGTGTATGCGATACAGAGGCGCCGGTGCGCTTCCTCGGCTTGCGTACCAGCGACGCGATCAGCACCAGCGCGAGGACGACCTCGATGCACGCCGGCATCCGTTCCGTGGCCGAAGCCCACGCCTCCGCCACGCCGTGGCAGAAATAGAACAGCGAGATCATGCCCGCCGCGATCAACGCCCGCGGCGGCGCGCGCCAGTACAGGAGGGGCAGCGCGAGGGGCAGCAGGGCGATCACCAGCGCGACCGCGACCGGCATGCGTTCGGGTGGCAGCAGCCATGCGTGCCAGAGGATCTGCAAAGCCGCCTGGGCGATCCAGGCGCCGAAACCGATGCGTTGCATCAATCGGACATTCATGGCGATTTCGACAGCCGAATTGCCAGCTCCGCCACGCGCCGGCCGAGCACGCGCGCCAGCTCGCGTTCGTGTTCGCTGATCGGGTTCTCTCCGTTCAAGCCGGCGACATGGCTCAAGCCGTACGGCGTTCCGCCGGTGCGCGTATTGTTCAGTGCGGGTTCGGTATACGGAATGCCCAGTGCGATCATGCCGTGGTGCAGCAGTGGCAACAGCATCGAAATCAGGGTTGTTTCCTGTCCGCCGTGCATGGTCGCGGTGGAGGTGAATACCGCGCACGGCTTTCCGACCAGCGTGCCGGAAGCCCATTCCGCGACGGTGGAATCGAGGAAATATTTCAGCGGCGCGGCCATGTTGCCGAAGCGGGTCGGGCTGCCCAGGATGAGGCCCGCGCATTCGGCCAGGTCGCGCAGGTCCACGTAAGGTGCACCTTCCTCGGGCACCGGTGGCTGCGCGGTCTGCGTTACCGGCGCCACCGGCGGTACCTGCCGCAGCCGCGCGCGCACGCCGCCCACTTCTTCGACGCCACGGGCGAGCAGGCGCGCCAACTGCGCGGTGTGGCCGCCGCGACTGTAATAGAGCACCAGGATTTCAGGAACCATGGCGTGCAGTGTAGCGGCCGCCTTCACTTCAGTCGCGCCGGGCCTTCGGCTACTCTCGATGCGTGGCGCGACTGACCCTTCTCCTTCAGCGCATCGATCGCGAGCGCCTTCGCGCCTTCGCGCGCTTCCTGTGGCAACGGTTCCTGGACGACAAGTGTTTCGAAACCGCCGGCGCCTTGTCCTACACCACGCTGTTCGCGATCGTGCCGCTGCTGGCGGCGGTGCTGGCGATCATCTCTGCGTTTCCGGTGTTCGCCGGATGGCGCGACCGTTTTTCTGACTTCGTCTTCCGCAATTTCGTGCCCTCCGCCGGCAGCGCCGTGCAGGGCCTGTTGCTGCAGTTCGCAGACAACGCCAGCAAGTTGACCGCGGTCGGCATCCTGTTCCTGCTGGTCAGCGCGCTGATGATGATGGCCAGCATCGAGGACCGCTTCAACCGAATCTGGCGCGTGCCGACGAAACGCAGCCACGGTTCGCGACTGCTGCTGTACTGGGCGGCGCTGACCATCGGTCCGCTGCTGGTGGTGGGCGTGCTGGTGCTGGTGTCGCGCTTCGTGGCCGCCGGCGGCCCGGGCGCACAGGACGCAGGGCAGGGCGGGACCTGGCTGCTGCTGCTGTCCTTCGTGCTGACCTGGCTGATCCTGCTCGCGATGTACATGCTGATCCCGAACCGCACGGTGGCGTTCCGCCACGCCGGCGTCGCGGCCGCGATCGCGGCGATCCGGTTCGAGATCGCGCGCGCGCTGTTCGCGTTGTATGTCACTCACGTGCCTTCGTACCAGCAGATTTACGGCGCGCTGGCGGCGGCGCCGCTGTTCCTGATCTGGGTGTACTTCTCCTGGGTGATCGTGCTGCTGGGTGCCTCGCTGGCCGCGGCCATGGCGGCCTTCGACTACCGTCCCGAGCACGAGCGTTTGCCGCCCGGCTGCGAGTTCATCGGCCTGCTGCGCGTGCTGCAGCATTTCGCCGCGGCGCAGCGCGAAGGCATCGGCCTGAGCAGCGAAGAACTGTGCCGGCGCGAACGTTTCCTTGCCGACGAGTTGCTGCAGCGCTATCTCCGCGACCTGCACGCCGCCGGCCTGTTGACCCGCGCCGAGGCGGGCGAGTGGGTGCTCTCGCGCGATCTCGCCACGGTGGATCTCGCCGACCTTTACCGCGCCGGACATTACCGGTTGCCGCTGAACGCGACGGCGATGCAGCATGCGCTGGCGGGCTTGCCCGAGGCGGCACGCGAGGCCATCGTGGACGCGAGCAACGCATTGCGGAGGGATCTCGACGTGCCGCTCCAGAAGTTGTTCACGGGAGAAGGCTGATGGCGTGCGCGCGTTTCATCATTCGCGGCCGCGTGCAGGGCGTGTTCTTCCGCGCTTCCACGCGTGAGCAGGCCTTGAAGCTCGGCCTTTCCGGTTACGCCAGGAACCTGGCCGATGGCAGCGTCGAGGTGCTGGCGTCCGGTTCCGGCGAGGCGTTGGATGCCCTGCAGGAGTGGCTGCGCGAGGGCCCGCCTTCGGCACGCGTCGAAAACGTTTCGCGCGAAGCAATGCCGGACCATGTGATGCAGGGGTTCACCACAAGATGAGCACGCGCGAGCACCGGTATGTCACCACGTTGCGCTGGACCGGCAATCGCGGCGAAGGCACCGCGAGCTACCGGGCTTACGGGCGCGACCATGAGATCGAGGCGGAGGGCAAACCGGCGATCGCGGGTTCCAGCGACCCGCATTTCCGCGGTGATCGCGCGCGCTGGAATCCGGAAGAGCTTCTAGTCGCTTCGCTTTCGGCCTGCCATCAGCTCTGGTACCTGCATCTGTGCGCCGAAGCGGGCGTGGTGGTAGGCGCGTACGAAGATCGCGCGGAAGGCGTGATGGTGGAGCAGGCCGATGGCGGAGGCGCATTCGCGCGGGTGACGTTGCATCCGCGTGTCACGATCCGTGCCGGCGATGCTCATGTCGCACGCGAGTTGCACGAACGCGCGCATGCCTTGTGCTTCATCGCGCGTTCGATGAACTTCCCGGTCGAGTGCAATCCGGTGATCGAATCCGATCCCTCTCGTGCCTGACGGAGCGCTGCCGTGGCAGCGCTCCGCATCGCGCAGCACCGCAAGCAGTCATCGCGCCTAGGGGATCGGCGTGATGCGGCCGTACAGGCCGTGCGACTCGTCCTGCGGACCGGCGGTGAAGTACAGGGTGTTCACCGGTTGGCCGTCATAGCCATTGCCGAACGCCAGCCCCCAGAGGCCATCGATCTGGATGGCGTGGCTGCTCGAGCTGTGCAGGCTGCCCATCGCTGCACCGGAGAACGTGTTGAACGCATTGATGTGACCATCACCGAAGTTTCCGATCAGCAGGAGATTGCCGGATACGCCAAAGCCCGCCGGAGCCAACGCCATGCCCCACGGTGCGTTGAGGGCTCCGCGTGCCGCGAACCGCCGCAGCAGCTTGCCGCTGGGATCGTAAATGTCCACGTAGCCGAGCCCCGGGCCTTTGACATCGTCGTGCCTCGCGGCATCCTGTTTCGCATAACTGACGTACAAGTCGCCGCCGATCGCAGCGATGCCGAATGGCGCGAACCCGTGAGGGATGTGCGAGTCCTGGAATGCGCTGCCCGGCAACATCACCGGATGGAAGCTGGCATCGAATACGTCGATCCTGGCGTTGTGGAAATCGGTGGCGTACAGATTCGCGCCGTTGCCGGCGGCGGTGATCGCGATGCCCTTGAAGACCGCTCCGCTGGCGGACTTGTCGATGACCTTGATCGCGTGCGTGAGATCGACGTTCGGCGCCCAGCCGGCGATCACGCCATCCTCGGTGTCGAACAGGAAACGGCTCGCGCCGCTCACCGCGTTCTTGGTCACCATGAACCCGGATGAACCGTTGTAGACGATGCCGGTGACCGCGCCGCCGCTGCTGGAAGTGGGCGAGGGGATCTCCACCACCAGCGGGACGCGGTTGCCGCCGTCCTCGTAAACCGTGGCCACCCCGGTGCCGTTGTCGGCCACCCATGCCGGGCCGAAGGGATTGAAGGCAATGCCCCAGGCGTTCACCAGGTTGGCATCGAAATGATCGGCGGGAACCGCGCCGTCGGAAACGAGGTTGTGCTGGTGATAGAAGGCGCCCGGTGGTGCCGCTTGCACGGCCGGGGCAGACAGGGCCAGGGCGAGTGCGAACCAGAGGCCGCGCGATGCGCGGAAATTCGGTTTCATGATCCAACTCCTTTGAAACATGAGGAAAGGTGCGCAGTGACGACGGGGCTGCGCTCTCCATTCATTCCCCTTGCGGCCGGGTCGGTTCAAAGGGCTGCCGCGTGCAGGCGGGTTCACGGACACCACCCGGCCGGGAAGCGCACAATTGAACCGGATAACCCGAGCCGGGTATCCACGCAGAGCGGGACGGACGCCCATGACCCATCTGCCGACCACACGCGAACAGGGTGCTCCACGGAGTGCCGACAAACCCGACGACGAGGCTGCGTTGATCGCGCGCGTGGCCGCCCGGGATCAGGCTGCATTCGAAAGCCTCTATCGCGCCTATTACGCCAAGCTGTGGCACTTCCTGCTTCGTTTGATGCGACGGCCAGCCCTGGTCGAGGACGTCCTCGACGAAACCATGCTGGTGGTGTGGCGCAAGGCGCGTACTTACAACCACGCTTCCAAGCTCTCGACCTGGATTTTCGCGATCGCCTACCGGCAGTCACTGAAGGCGCTGCGCCGCGGCGACGGTCTTCTCGAACACGATGACACCGACAATTTGCGTTCGCCTGCGCAAGGGCCTGACGGCGAATTGCAACAGCAGCAGGTCGGCGATCAGGTGCAGGCCGCACTCGCCGCGCTGTCGGCCGAACATCGCGCCGTCATCGAACTCACCTATTACCAGGGCTACGCCTGCCGGGAAGTCGCCGCGATCATGCATTGCCCGGTGGATACGGTGAAAACGCGCATGTTCTACGCGCGGCGGCGATTGAAAACGCGGTTGCTGGCATTGCGGGAGGATGTGTCATGAGCGGACGCGTGTTGCATTTCGAAAGTCCGGCGCATCGCGAGATCGATGCCTTGCTGCCCTGGTACGTCAACGGCACGTTGACGGACGACGAACACCGGCGGGTCGAAGCGCATCTGTCCGAATGCGTGCGCTGCCAGCGTGAACGGGACTGGTTGTACGAATTGCGGTCCGTGGTGGCGGAGCCGGCCGCGTCCATGGAGGGGCGCGCCGACGTTTCGCTGGATCGCCTGCGCAGGCGATTGGACGCCGGTTGGGCGCAACGCGTGTTGTCGCAGCTCCGCGACGTGCGCGAGGGCTGGCGTCGCGCACCGACCTGGACGCGCTGGGCGCTCGCGGCGCAACTCGCGCTCTGCGTGGGCCTGGCGGGCGCATTGGCGCTGCCCCGCGGCCCGGCGGCTTACTACCACACCCTCGGGTCCGGCAGCACGGCCCAACCCGCCGAGTCGCGGCTGGTCGTGATGTTCGAGCCATCCATGGCGGAGGCCCGCTTGCGCGTGCTGGTGCAAGCCAATGGAGCGCACATCGTGGATGGCCCGACCGGCACCGGCGCTTACGTGTTGGCGGTGCCGCGGGCGCGCGCCGGGCAGGTGCTGGCCGCGTTGCGCCACGAACACGGCGTGCAGATGGTCGAGCGGCTGACGCCCGGAAGCGACTGACATGCTGCGCGCGCTCTTCGCGATGGTGCTTTGTGCGGTGCTGGCCGCGTGCGCTTCCGCACCTCTGCGCGAGCGTGCGCTTTACACGCAGCCTGCAGACCGGCAACTGCTGGTGATGTTGCGCGCATCGCCTCCGCACTTCCGCCCCGACCAGGACTATGCCGGCGGCTACAACCCGGAGGCTGCGGGCGGCCCGCGCCGTGCGCTGGGCGCCAGGATCGCGCACGAGTATGGATTGGTGTTGCTGGACGAATGGCCGATGCCGGCGCTGGGTGTCGATTGCCTGGTCATGCAGGCCGGCGACGCGGCCAGTGCGCGGTCCAGCATCGCCGATCTGGCGCGCGATCCGCGGGTGGCATGGGCGCAGCCGATGCACACGTTCCGCTCGCTCGGCGATGATCCGCTGTACCGGACGCAACCGGTCGCGCGGTCGTGGCATCTGAGCGAGTTGCACAAGCTCGCGACCGGTCGCGGGATCGTGGTTGCGGAAGTGGACAGCGGCGTGGACGGCGCGCATCCGGACCTTCGCGGCCGGATCGCGAAGTCGCGCAATTTCGTGGATGCGGGACCCGTGCCGGCCGAAAATCATGGCACCGAAGTGGCCGGCATCATCGCGGCCGTTGCCGGCAACGGCGTCGGCATCGTCGGCGTCGCGCCGGAGGCTCGATTGCTCGCGCTGCGCGCCTGCTGGCAAACGCAATCCGACGGAATGGCCGAATGCAACAGCTTCACGCTCGCCAAGGCGCTGCAATTCGCCGTGCAGGCCGACCCGCAGGTGCTCAATCTGAGCCTCGGCGGCCCGCGCGACGTACTGCTGGACCGCCTGCTCGATCTCGCCCTTGCGCGAGGCATCAGCGTGATCGGTGCTGCTGATCCGGATGCCCCGGAAGATTTCCCCGCAGGGCATGCCGGGGTGTTGGCGGTAGCCGGCGAGGATGAAGCCGGTCGCGCCGACGCAGGTGTCCTGCTTGCACCCGGCGAAGGCATTCCCGCGACCGCGCCCGGTGGAGAATGGGATTTCGTGCACGGTTCCTCGTTTGCCGCGGCGGAGGTGACGGGGCTGGTCGCACTGCTGCGGCAGATTTCGCCGCGTGCCTCGGCCGCTGACGTCCGTGCAGCCCTCTCGACGCGGGTTGCGCTAGGCTCTCCGGTGATGCGGCGAATGTCGATCGATGCATGCGCTGCCGTGGCGCGCATGGCGGGTCACGCCTGCGCGCGCACGATCGCGCAGCTCGGTTCGGCGGTGCCGCGCCGTTGAGGCGCTCGGCGGGTGCAACGGTTTGCGATTGCGTGCTGTGCATTGCTGTTTGCACCCCTCGCGTCCGCAGGGGTTTCGGGCAGCATCGTGCTCACGTCGGATTACCGCTTTCGCGGCATCACCCTGAGCGACGGCCTGCCGGCGCTGCAACTGGACGTGGATTGGAGCGCGCCGCAAGGCTGGTATGCCGGTGCGTTCGCTTCCAGCGCCAGGCTGGCGCCCAGATTTGAAAGCGGCTTGCAGTGGATCGGCTACGCGGGTTATGCGCGCCGCATCGATGCCGACTGGGACTGGGACCTTGGCGTGGACTATGCGGGGTTTGCGCGCGACCACGAATACGACTATCCGGAGATCCACTTCGGCCTGATCTCCGCGTCGCTGCAATTGCGCGCGCATTATGCGCGGCATTACTTCGGCCAGGGACCCGCGGTGTGGTACGTGGAGGCGGACGGCACGCACGAGCTGAGCGAACGCTGGCGGTTGCTCGGGCATGTCGGCGTGCTGCGCTATCAGGGCGCCCTGGTCGATGGCGTTTCGCGCAACCGTTACGACGCGCGTGTCGGGGTCGCCGCGCGCTTCGGCGCGTTCGACCTGCAGTTGGCCTGGGTGGGTTCTGCCGGCGGCGAGACCTATGCCTTCGGTTATCCGGCGACCCATGCGGATCAGCAGGATATCGTATTGAGTGTTTCGCGTGAGTGGTGAGCGCGACTCAGGACTCGCCCAGACGCGGCAGCAATCCCACCAGGTTGCACGGCCGGGTGCGCGCGTCCAGCTGCGCGCGCAACAGTTTCTCCCACGCGCTGCGGCAGGCCGAGGTTGAGCCCGGCAGGCAGAACACGAAGGTCTGGTTGGAGAGTCCCGCGAACGCGCGCGACTGCAGCGTCGAGGTGCCGATCTCCTCGAAGCTCAACACGCGGAACATCTCGCCGAAGCCGGGCATCTCCTTGTCCAGCAAGGGTCGCACCGCTTCCGGAGTGGAGTCGCGGCCGGTGAAGCCGGTGCCGCCGGTGACCAGCACGCCGTGCACGTTCGCATCCGCGATCCACGCGGCCACGATCGCGCGGATCACGTAGCGATCATCACGCACGATCCGCCGTTCGCGCAGATGGTGTCCCGCTTCCGTCAATGCGGAAACCAGATAATCGCCCGAGGTGTCGTTCTCGCGCGTGCGCGTGTCCGATACGGTCAGGACGCAGAGGTTGAGGGATACGAATTCGCCGCCGGCACTCATCGCTTCATTCTTGCACGAGCATCGGCCGCAAGTCCGCGCCGTCGAGATCTTCCGGCCCGAGTCCCGCGCGGCGGCGTTGCACCATCGCGCGCAGCAGGGCGGCGAAGTCGCGCGCGTAGCGGCGCATGTCGAACAGGTCGGTTTCGCGCTTGCGCCGCTGCAGGCGGATGCGCAACGCGGCGAGTGCGCCAGGGTCGCGCCCCAGCTGGATCGCCTCGCGGATGAAGGCTGCGTCATCGCGCATGTTCAGGGCGCCCATGCGCAGGAAGTGGTTGAGGCTGCCGGCCACGCGCGAGGCGAAGGTTTCGCCCGGCGCGGTCAATACCGGACAGCCGGCCCATAGCGCGTCCGATGCCGTGGTGTGCGCGTTGTAGGGATGCGTGTCGAGGAACAGATCCGCGTGGCGGTGCCGCGCCAGGTGCTGGGCATGCGGCAGCTTGGGCGAGAAGACGAATCGCTGCGGATCCACGCCGTAGGTGTGCGCCGCAGTGCGCAGGCGCGCATTGGCCTCGCGCCCGGCATCCAGCAGCCACAACACGCTGCCGGGCACCTCGCGCAACACCGCGCACATGCGCGCCAGGCTCGCCGGATTCAGTTTCCAGCTGTTGTTGAAGCTGGCGAACACCACGCCATCCTCGGGCAGGTGGAACGCCGATCGTGGCGGCGGCTCGCCCAGCTCGCGGGTCGGGTCGGTAGGCTGGTAGCAGCGGGGCAGCCATGCGACCTTTTCCGAGAAATGCGGCCGCAGGCTGTCCGGCAGCACGAAGCGGTCGGCGATGATGTAGTCGTAGAACTCGGCGCCGGAACTGCCGGGATAGCCCAGCCAGTTCACCTGGATCGGCGCGGGCCGCATGGCGAAGGCGCCGGGCACGCCGCCGCCGCACCACACGTCGAGGTCGACCAGGACATCGATGCCCGCGGCACGCACGCGTCGCGCGATCTCGATCGACGTATGCGACGAGACGTCCTGGAATTCCTTCGCCGCCGCTCGCAACCGCTGACGGATCGGGCTGTTGTCCTCCGGACTGGTGGCGAACAGGTGCATCTCCAGGCCGAGCTTGGCGAGCTCCTCGAACATCGCCACCACCAGCAACGCGGTGGCGTGTGCGTGAAAGCCCGCCGACACGAATCCCACGCGCAACGGTGCGCCGGCGGGCTTGACGGGTGGCGATGGCAGGCGCGAACTGCGGGCGCGCTCGGCGGTGTGCCGGGCCTGTGCACTGGCGCAGGCGAGTTGCTCGGCCGCGCTGGCGTCTTCGGCAAGGAATGAAAATGGCGCGACCTCCGAATTGCCCCGCGCCACTTCCTCGCGCAACCGCCGGCCCAGCGCCTCCAGGCCCTGCCAGTCCAGCACGCGCCGCTTCACGAACGCGAGCTGCGCCATGGCGGAAACGAAGTCCGGATCCAGCTCCAGCGTGCGGGTGTATTCGACGAGCGCGGATTCGAAGCGGTTCAGCTCTTCGTCGATCAGGCCGCAGTGGTGCGGGAAGACCGGATCCTTGGGCGCGAGCCGCGCGCCCTGCGCATAGGCATCGCGTGCCTTCGCGAATTCGCGCCGCGCCTTGTGGATGTGGCCCAGCAGCAGCCAGGCTTGCGGTACGTGCATGCGCGACAGCACCAGCCGGACCAGATGCTCGGCTTCGCCCATTTCGCCGAGGGTCATCTCGGTCGCGGCCAGATTCAGCAGGAGACCGACATCGCCGGGCGCATCGCTGAGCGCGGCGCGATAGACGTTGCGCGCGCGCAGGTGGTCGCCGGTCGCGCGGCAGGCATTGGCCAGTGCATTCCACAGGACCGGATTGGCCGGCATCATGCCGAGCGCACGCTCGATGGTGCGCACCGCCTCAGGCGCCCGGTCCAGTGCCAGCAGCGCGCTGGCAAGATTGCAGTACGCAGGAAACGCACCGGGTGCCAGCTCGATCGCGCGCTCGAACGCCTCGCGCGCCTCGTCGGGCCGGCGCAGCATCAGCAGGGCGACGCCGTGCAGGCGCGCGGTTTCGGCATCGTCCGGATTGGCCTCGCGAGCGGCGCGCGCGCGGGCTTCCGCGCCGGCCAGGTCGCCGCGTTCGATCAGCGCTGCAATCCCATCGATGTCGTTTGCGACGGCGTTCATGCACTCCCCGCCAGGGCGGCCAGTGCCTCGGCCTGTGCCTCGTGTTGCAGGGCGGCGATCAATTCATCCATGTCGCCGTCCAGGATTTGCGGCAATTGGTGCAGCGTCAGGTTGATGCGATGGTCGGTGACGCGCCCCTGCGGGAAATTGTACGTGCGGATGCGCTGGCTGCGGTCGCCGGAGCCGACCTGCAGCTTGCGCGATTCGGCCTGCGCGCGCGCCTGTTCGCTGCGTTGTTCGTCCAGCAGTCGCGCTTTCAGCAGGCTCATGGCGCGGGCACGGTTCTTGTGCTGGCTGCGCTCGTCCTGGCATTCGACCACGATCCCGGTCGGGAGGTGCGTGATGCGGATCGCCGAATCGGTCTTGTTGACGTGCTGGCCGCCGGCGCCCGAGGCGCGGTAGGTGTCCACCTTCAGGTCGGCGGGGCTGATCTCCACGTCCTGGATTTCGTCCAGTTCCGGCAGGATTGCGACAGTTGCCGCCGAGGTATGGATGCGGCCGGAAGCTTCCGTCACCGGTACGCGCTGCACGCGATGCGTGCCGGATTCGAACTTCAATTTCGAATACGCACCGCGGCCGACCACGCGCGCGACGGCCTCCTTGTAGCCGCCGTGCTCGCCTTCGTGCTCGGAAAGGATTTCCGTGTGCCAGCCCTGGCGCTCGGCGTAGCGCAGGTACATCCGCAGCAGGTCGCCGGCGAACAGCGCTGCCTCGTCGCCGCCGGTTCCGGCGCGCACTTCCAGATAGAGATTGGCTTCGTCGCGCGGATCGGCCGGGACCAGCAGGCGTTGCAGTTCGGCATCCAGTTCTTCCGCGGCGGATTCGAGCCCGGAGATTTCCTCGCGCGCGAGTTCGCGCATGTCGGGGTCGTTGAGCATCGCACGTGCGTGTTCCAGTTCACGCGCATTGCGCTCGCTGCGCAACAGCGTGTCGGCCAGCGGTTGCAGTTGCGCGTATTCGCGCGAGAGTTCGCGGAAGCGGGCGGGATCCGCCGCAACGTCCGGCTGGTTCAGCAGCGCACCGACTTCCTGATGCCTTTCGGCCAGCCGCTCCAGCCGGCGGCGCAGCGACGGGTTCATCGCTGACCGTTGCCGCTGTCGAACAGGCGCGCGGCGGCATCCAGCAGCGCGCTGTCGCCGGACTGCGCGGCTTCCCGCAGGCGTACGCTGGGGGTGTGCAGCAGTTTGCCGGTGAGCGTGTTGGCGAGATACTCCAGCGCTTCCGCAGGATCGCGGCCGTTCGCCAGCATTTCGCGTGCGCGCGCCAGCACCGCGTCGCGTTGTGCCTCGGCATCGGCGCGCATGATCCGCAGCGGCTGGTCCAGCACGGTCGCTCGGCGCCAGGCGAGATATCGCTCGACCTGCAGCTCGATGATCGCCTCGGCATCGTGCGCCGCGCGCTCGCGAGAGCGCTGCGAACTGTCGATCACCTGCTTGAGATCGTCGATCGTGTAGAGGAACACGTCCGGCAGTTCCGCAGCGCTCGCCTCGATGTCGCGCGGCACGGCCAGGTCCAGCAGGAACATCGGCCGGCGACGGCGCTCGCGCAATGCGGTCTCCAGCATGGCGCGGGTGAGGATCGGTTCGCGCGCGGCGGTGGCGCTCAACACGATGTCGGCCTCGGCCAGATGCTGCGGAAGGTCGGAAAGCGCGATGGCATAACCGCCGAAGCGCCCGGCCAGCGCCTGCGCGTTCTCGGTGGTGCGGTTGGCGACGATCAGCCGCCGGGCGTGGCGTTCCAGCAGATGCCGCGCGGCAAGTTCGATCGTCTCGCCCGCGCCGATCAGCAAGACGCAGGCCTGTTGCAAGTCGGTGAATGCGCGTTCGACCAGCCGCACCGCGGTGTAGGCCACCGACACCGGCGCCGCGCCGATCCGGGTGTCGGTGCGCACACGCTTGGCGACCGCGAACGCGTTCTGCAACAGTCGGTCCAGCGGAGCGTGCAAGGTGCCGGCATCGTGCGCCGCGCGCCAGGCGTCCTTCACCTGCCCGAGGATCTGCGGTTCACCCAGCACCATCGAATCGAGACCCGTGGCGACGCGGAACATGTGCCGGACCGCGGCGTCTTCCTCGTGGCGATAGAGGAACTCGTCGAGCCGGCCGGGTGTCAGCCGATGATGCCGGTGCAGCCAGTCGAGCGGAGCGTCCTCGGCACCTTCACTGACATTGCAGTACAACTCGGTGCGATTGCAGGTGGACAGGATCAGGGCTTCATCCACGCCGCTCTGCGCGGCCAGATCGGTCAGCGCGGGCGCGGTGTTCTCGGCATCGAACGCCACCCGCTCGCGCAAGGCGATCGGTGCGGTCAGGTGGTTCAAACCGAGGGCGATCAGGGGCATCAGAAGGGGCGACGCGCTAAGCTGTCGCGGCAGAAGGGCGCGAGATCGGAGATAGTGTGCGGATGCTGAGAGCCAAGTTCAAGCTGAAAGCCCGTCCGGCGGCCGTTTCGATTGCGTTTGCAGGAATGTTGCTGCTGGGAGGCTGCGCCTCCGCGCCGCTGCAGAACGAGGCCGCCGCACGTGCGAAGCAGCCGCTTGCCACGCTGAAATTGCCCGAGCAGCCGGGGCAGGATGCCTCGGCATTGACGCTCGCCGCGGAATTCGCGTTGCAACACAATGATATCAAGACCGCCGCGGCAGATTATGCAAACGCGGCGGCGCTTTCGAACGATCCGAAGGTCGCGCAGCGCGCGCTGGAACTGAATCTCGCCCTGCAGAACCAGCAGGCCGTGCCGGCGTTGATCATCCGCTGGCAGGCCCTTGGTGCGACGCCGCGCGACCTGGCCGGCGCGCGCGCGCAGTTGGCCATGCTCGAGGGTGACCGCGACCAGGCGGAGAAACAATTCGCGATCCTGCTGTCCTCCCATGATCCCGACGACTGGCGCGCATTCGGCCGTGCACTGGTGCAGGCGCGTGATCCGGCGCTCGCGGGCGTGTTGCTCGAAGCGCTGGCGCCGCCTTCGCAACTGCCTGCCGACGAAAAGCTGTGGGTCGCTTTCAGCCAGCTTGGCGACAAGCTCGGCCGCCATGCGTACGCCCAGAAGCTGGCCGACGCCGCGGTCGCGCGCTTCGGCGGCGAGTCCAGCCTGCTGTGGGCGGCGCAATTGAAGATCGCCGCAGGCGACCGCGCGGGTGCAAAGGCGCTGTTCGCGCGCGCGCTGGAGAAGCATCGCGACGACACCGCGCTGCGACTGGGGTATGCCGCACTGCTCGCGCAGGGTGGCGACAACATCGGTGCCGAGCACGTGCTGGCGCAGGGTAGGCAGGACACGCAGACCTGGACCGCGCGCGTGGCCTATGCCGCGCGCGCAAACGACAGCAAACTGCTGGGCCAACTTTATGCGCAACTGAAGCAGGCGCCGCCCGACGTGCGTGACCAGAGCGCGTTCCTGCTCGGCCAGCTCGCCGAATTGCTCGGCAAGAACAAGGATGCGCTGGGGTGGTACGGCCAGGTGCCCGACGACGACGAACATGTCTTCGAGGCGCAGGTGCGCAGCGCGGTGCTGATGGACAAGTCCGGTCAGCACGAACAGGCACACCAGCTCGCGCGGCAGTTGCAGCAGGATTACACCGATGATCCGGATCACTTGCGCGCGGCTTTCCAGCTCGATGCCGAGCTGTATGCAAAGAATGGCGAAGACTCGCAGGCGATCGCAGCCTACAGTCGCGGTCTGCAGGCATTGCCCGACGATACCGAGCTCTTGTACGGGCGCGCGTTGAGCGAAGCTGACGGGAACCAGACCGCGGCGGCAATCGCCGATCTGCGCCATTTGCTGAAGTTGAAACCGGATGACGTGGAAGTAATGAATGCGCTCGGCTACACGCTCGCCGATTCCAACCAGCATCTGGATGAAGCCACGCAGCTGCTGAGCAAGGCGCTGGCGGCCAAGCCACAGGAGCCGGCGATCATCGACTCGTGGGGCTGGCTGCAATATCGGCTGGGCCATCTGGACGAGGCGGAAAAGAACCTGCGGCGCGCCTGGGACAAGAGCAAGGACGCCGACATCGGCGTGCATCTGGGCGAGGTGCTGTGGAAGCGCGGCGACACTGCGGGCGCGAAATCGGTGTTCGCGAAAGTGCGCAAGCTCGATCCGGACAACAAGGACCTGCGCGCGGTGGTGGAGCGCCTGAATCCGTGATCCGGGCAACAAACGCATTGCGACTCCTCGCCGTCGCATCCGTGCTGCTGGGACTGGCCGCCTGCGCACCGGTACGCACGCACGGCACGGCCGCGCAGGTCGCGGCACAGGCAGCGCGCGAGCAGCGGCTCGGAGCCCAGACACGATGGGGTTTGCAGGCGCATTTCGCCGTTTCGGACGGGCGCGATGGCGGCAGCGGTACGCTGTCCTGGCAGCAAAACGGAGACGAGTATTCGTTGAACCTGCGCGCGCCGATCACCGGCAAGACCGCGCGCCTCGAAGGCGGTCCGGAAGGCGTGGTGCTGACCGGTTTGCGCGAAGGCCCGATCCGCGGCGAGGACGCGCAGGGCCTGCTCGCCAATCAATTGGGGTGGCACATCCCGGTTGCGCAGCTGACCTGGTGGGTGCGCGGCCTGCGCGCTCCGGATTCCCCCGCGGAACTGAGCTACGGCGGGAACGGCCTGCCCGCGTTGCTGGAACAGGATGGCTGGAAGGTGGAATACCGCGCCTGGTACGCCGACCGCGATCCGCCGCTGCCGCGCAAGGTTTACGCCAGCAAGCCGCCGTATTCGGTTCGGGTCCTGATCGAGCAGTGGCAAACCCCGTGAGCACCTGGAACACGTGGCCCGCGCCGGCCAAGTTGAATCTGTTCCTGCGCATCGTCGGACGTCGCGCGGATGGCTATCACCTGCTGCAAACGGTTTTCCGGCTGCTGGATTGGGGTGACAAAATCCGCCTGCGCGTGCGCGATGACGGCGCGATCGTCCGCGTCGGGGGTTCCGGTTCGATTGGTGCTGAAGACGATCTGGCCGTGCGCGCCGCGCGTGCGCTGCAAGCTGCGACCGGCACGCGGCTCGGCGCCGACGTCGCCGTGGAAAAGCGCATTCCGGTCGGTGCCGGCCTGGGTGGCGGCAGTTCCGATGCCGCGACCGTGCTGGTCGCGTTGAACGCGCTGTGGGAAACGGGACTGCCGCGCGCGCAATTGGCGGACATCGGCGTGCGGCTGGGTGCCGACGTGCCGGTATTCGTGCATGGCCGCAGTGCCTGGGCCGAGGGCGTGGGTGAACAGCTCACGCCCATGGACCTCCCACCGCGCTGGTACGTGATTCTCGATCCGCGCGTTCACGTTTCCACTGCCGAACTGTTCCAAGCGCCTGAATTGACACGCAATGCCGCGCCCGCGACAATTGCCGGCTTTGCTTCGGGGGCAATCCGCGACAACGGTTTCGAGCCGGTGGCGCGGGCACGTTACCGCCAGGTTGCTTCAGCCTTGGACTGGCTTCGGCAATTCGGCATGGCGCGGTTGTCCGGCAGTGGCGGCGCAGTGTTCCTGGAGTGCGAGGAAGAGGCTGCGGCGCACTGGATAGCGGCGCGCTGTCCGGCGGAATTCACGGCGCACGTGGCGGAAGGCGTGAATGTATCGCCGCTGGAACAACGGTTGAACGAATGCCTGCCGGATGCGGTGCGAGCCGGCTGACAGAGGTTCGCCGAAAGGCGGATATGCGAAAATTCGGTACACGGAGGTAGAAGGCGCGAAAGCGCCGGAGCGTGAAAACGTGGCGCGGCTGTGCCGCGACCGTTTTCATGCAAGCCGCGGCAGGATGCCCGGCTTGGCAGATGGCGGAATTGCAGAACCGGGCACTGGATGTGC
Source organism: Rhodanobacteraceae bacterium (assembly GCA_035694895.1). Classification (GTDB taxonomy): domain Bacteria; phylum Pseudomonadota; class Gammaproteobacteria; order Xanthomonadales; family Rhodanobacteraceae; genus 66-474. Next base: position 16,645 of record DASSFA010000353.1, read on the forward strand.
CCGCGCGAAGGCGCGAAAGCGCCGGAGCGTGAAAACGTGGCGCGGCTGTGCCGCGACCGTTTTCATGCAAGCCGCGGCAGGATGCCCGGCTTG